>NZ_CANMAB010000015.1:0-55708 GCF_947495635.1 uncultured Virgibacillus sp.
GGCAGCCGGAGTGGTGGTCAAGCAAGCAGTAGCTATTATTCCATAATAGCTACTAGAGGAAGCGTAAATCTGAGCATTTGGTGATAAGGACTGAGCGAATTTTGCTCAGTTTTTTTAATTTCCTCTCATATCATGTCAAATTAATCTTTCGCTTGTTTCCCTTAAAAGATATATGGAGAAAAGGTTTTGCTTACATTAGAAATGATACACATTTTAAATGGATTGTTCCTACTTTGTCACACAAAATAGATAGAGATTTGGTAGACTGAATAGAGACAAAAGTCGGAGGCATACGGAAATGAATAAACTAAAACTTTGGGAAGAAGCAGAGGCTTATCTTACACAGTATCATCAGGAATTAGAGACAGCATTTACCGATTTTAAAAACAGGTGTGAGGCGGTAAAACGAGAAATAGATGTGTATGGTACGTACCAACATACTTATGACGAGCTTATGTACGGTGCTAAATTGGCTTGGCGTAATTCCAATCGTTGTATTGGCCGCTTATTTTGGGAACGAATGGACGTCATTGATGCAAGAAAGGCAACAACAAATGAAGAAGTGTTTGCTTATCTTATTGACCATATAAAGAAAGCAACGAACGGTGGTAAAGTTAAACCAATGATTACCATTTTTCAACCCGAGGTGATTCAATCCGGAGCTAGTCCAGTAAAGATTTGGAATCATCAGCTGCTGCGGTATGCAGGCTATGAAACGGATGAAGGAATTGTTGGAGATCCTGCTTCAATAGAGTTTACCAAGGTATGCCAAAAGCTAGGCTGGGAAGGGAAAGGTACACATTTTGATTTGTTACCATTGGTAGTTCAAGTGAACGATCAACCTCCAAAGTGGCAGGAAATCCCAGATGATGTAGTTATTGAGGTACCTATCCAGCATCCAACCATTGACATCTTTGCTGGAAGAGAAGTTAAATGGTATGCAGTTCCTATTATTTCTGATATGCGTTTGGAGATCGGTGGTTTAAGCTATGTGGCTTCACCTTTCAATGGTTGGTATATGGGTACTGAAATTGGTGCAAGAAATTTTGCAGATGAAGATCGTTATAATTTTCTTCCGCTTGTTGCAAGTCAATTGGGGTTAAATACAAAGCACTTAAGTACATTATGGAAAGATCGTGCACTGGTAGAATTAAATGCTGCTGTTCTTTCGTCCTATAAAAAAGCAGGTGTTTCGATTGTCGATCATCATACAGCGGCGAAGCAATTTGAAATATTTGAGAAGCAAGAAGCTAAACATGGAAGAAGCGTGACTGGTAAATGGGCATGGCTTATTCCTCCACTGTCACCTGCAACTACACATATTTTTCATAAACCATACGATAATACAACAAAGAAACCTAACTATTTTTACCAAGACAGGTTTTGGGAATAAGTGTAAAAAGGCATCCGGATTATCAGCTAGAATTTGGATGCTTTTTTTTCCTTGCTAATGATTCATAAACTTTAACGTGTGATCCAATTAACATCGTTATTTACTACCCTTTTATTGGAAACTTCATTCATAATCTTTTATACCCCTGCTAGATAGTTTTTCCTAAAGATGAAACATGTTATAATCAAACACACTGCAAAAATACCGATTTAAGGGGACGGACAACTTTGAATACATTTACCGTGAAAAAAGTTCTTAATAATAATGTATTAATTGCCTTAGACCAGCGTCAATCAGAAGTAGTGTTAATTGGAAATGGTATCGGTTTTCACCATAAAAAGAAACAAAAGATTGATGCAAAAGCAGTTGAAAAGTTATTTGTCCTGCGAAATGAAAAAGAGCAGGAGCAATATAAAAAACTGCTCCCAAACATCGATGAGAATCTGCTGCAATCGATTATCCAAGCGATCGGTATGATTCGGAATAGGGCGAATGAGATGCTGAATGAAGCTGTACATGTTGCGCTAACTGATCATATTCTTTTTGCAGTAAATCGGTTGAAGAAGGGATTAGAAATTAAAAATCCGTTTCTTTCTGAAACGAAAGTACTTTATCCTTTTGAATATGAAATTGCTTCCGAAATAGTTGAATTTATTAATCACCGTCTCCAAATTAATTTGCCAGCAGGTGAAATAGGTTTTATTGCATTACATGTGCATAGTGCCATTTCAGATAAGAACCTATCCGAGGTTAATAAATATTCGCAATTAGTAACCCAGTTAATTGATATGATAGAAGATCAATTAAAGATTACGATAGATCGTGAAGGTATAGAATATATTAGGCTTGTAAGGCATATTCGCTATACAATTGAGAGAGTTTTAAAAGGTGAGGCCATCGAAGAGCCTGAAAAAATTGCTTCTCTATTGAAAAAAGAGTACCCTACATGCTATAATCTTGCTTGGAAGCTTGTTAAAATTATGCAGCAAACAATGAAAAAACCAGTATATGAAGCGGAAGCTGTGTATTTAACGATGCATTTGCAACGCTTATATCAAAAATATGAATAAAACTTTTACGTGTTACTGATACGATCAGGCATGAGTGGAAAGATTACTAATAAGAGGGTAAGGAATTGTTTTTCCTTATCTCCTTATTGGTGATCTCTGCTCATGCTTTTTTTGTTGGTTTTTTCAAAACAGGAAAGTACAAAGTTTACGTTTGTATAATCTAGCTTCAACTTATACTTCTCATACCTATAGCTTCATTTTGGATGGAAAGAAGACCACAACATGGTTGATGTATTAGAGGACAAGCAAAGATAAAGTAACTACTAGGATATGGTGGTTTAAGTTGGCAGATAGGATGTTGTACTTTTTATGTATTAATTGAAGAGAGGGAGGAATAAACATGTTTAAAAAGGCTTTCGGTGTATTACAAAAAGTTGGTAAGGCACTCATGCTTCCAGTTGCATTATTACCAGCAGCAGGTCTGCTTTTAGGTTTTGGTAATGCAGCACAGCAGGAAACAATGCTTGAATATCTGCCATTTTTAGGAGCAGATTGGATACAGCTCGTTGCTACAGTGATGGAAGATGCTGGTGGAATTATTTTTGATAACTTACCGTTAATTTTTGCAATTGGTGTTGCAATAGGTTTAGCAAGTGATGGAGCTGCTGGACTTGCTGCACTTGTTGGTTATTTAGTATTGAATCAAGTAATGGGGTCTTGGATTGGTGTAACCCCAGATATGCTTGAATCTGACCCTAGTTTCGCATCTGTTTTAGGAATATCGACATTGCAAACTGGTGTTTTTGGTGGAATTATTGTCGGTTTAATCGCCGCATTTTGTTATAATCGCTATCATGATATTGAAATGCCTTCATTTTTAGGATTCTTTGCTGGTAAGCGATTTGTACCGATTGCGACCGCGGCTATGTCATTTGTAGCAGGGTTTGTTTTGCTGTTCATCTGGCCACCTGTCCAAGAAGCAATGAACGACGCGTCGTATTGGTTAATTGAAGAAGGAACCTATCTCGCTGTATTCTTTTTCGGTTTTATAAAGCGTTTACTTATTCCGTTTGGCCTACATCATATTTTCCATGCACCTTTCTGGTATGAATTCGGTTCGTATACCACAGAGGCTGGAAACTTGGTGCGGGGTGATATGACGATATTTTTTGCCCAATTAAAAGATGGTGTAGAAATTACAGCGGGTAATTTCATGGCTGGTGAATTTCCAATAATGATGTTTGGTTTGCCAGCTGCAGCTTTGGCGATGTATCATGCTGCTCGTCCAGAGAAGAAAAAGCTCGTAGCAGGCTTATTAGGATCAGCAGCATTAACGTCATTCTTAACAGGTATAACAGAACCACTTGAATTTTCATTTATGTTTGTATCACCATTACTATTCTTTTTACACGCCGTATTAGATGGGCTATCCTTCGTATTAATGACCATATTTAGTGTGAATATCGGTTATACATTTTCCGGCGGGGCGATTGATTTCGCGTTATTTGGAATTTTGCCAGGTCAAGAACCATGGTGGATTACGATTATACTTGGATTGATCTTTGCAGTTATCTATTACGTCATTTTCCGTTTCTTCATTAAGAAATTTAACCTAATGACACCAGGACGTGAGGAAGATGGAGAAGAGGCGGCAACTAAGGAAGGTAGAACAGGTGAGTTTGCATATGATGTATTAGCAGCAATGGGTGGAGAAAAGAACATTTCGCATCTGGATGCTTGCATTACTCGTTTGCGTGTCTCGGTTAATTCAATCAATGAAGTAGACAAGGAGCAATTGAAAAAACTAGGAGCTTCTGGAGTACTAGAGGTTGGAAATAATATTCAAGCCATTTTTGGCCCACGTTCAGAAACGATAAAGGGGCAAATGCAAGATATTATTTCAGGAAAAATACCTCGGGAAGAAGAGGTTAATCAAGAAGCTGAAATAAAACAGCAAATAGAAGAAGTGAATCCGGCTGCCATGCAAAATGAGCTGAAGGATGAATCAATTGTTTCTCCGATGACTGGTGAGCTTCTACCAATTACAGAAGTGCCAGACCAAGTGTTTTCTGGAAAAATGATGGGAGATGGCTTTGCTATTATGCCAAAAGATGGGATCGTCGTTGCTCCAGTGAACGGAAAAATTGTAAATGTTTTTCCGACCAAGCATGCAATTGGAATGATGTCTGAAGGAGGAAAGGAAATACTCATTCATGTAGGTATTGATACAGTAAATTTAAAGGGAGATGGCTTTGAAGCACTTGTTACAGAAGGTGACGCTGTTCAAGCAGGCCAACCTATTTTAAAAGCAGATCTTTCTTTCATTCAAAGTAAAGGATTGCCTATCATTACTCCGATAGTATTTACAAATTTAAGTGAAGGGGAGCAAGTGACCCTACAAAAATCAGGAAATGTAGTGAAGGAAGAAACAGATATAATGAAGCTATAAGAGAAAAACATACTACGTTTAGTGGTGGGTAAAGTCATCGACGAATGATTTTGCCCATTTTTCTATTTACTACCTCCCGATTGCGACGTCAGAATCGATTACGAGCACTCCAAGTATGAGCATATCCACAAATCCTGTAATAAAAGCACACGGTATGATAAAAATGATAACGTACTTCATGCTGTTGCTCAATTCGCACAATCCTCTAACAAATATCGAAACTTCTACTAAATCACTTCCCTCGTTAATAAACTTTACCAAGGACTTTTACTACAGAGAGGAAGTATTATATGAAATCGTTAAAAATTGTCATCATTGGGGGAGGATCTTCTTATACACCGGAATTAATAGAAGGAATCATTAATAATTACGATGTATTGCCCGTTTCAGAAATTTGGCTTGTAGATATTTTAGAAGGAAGAGAAAAGTTAATGATTATCGCAGGCTTAGCAAAACGAATGATAGCACAAGCTGATTGCTCTATCAAGATCGTTGAAACATTAGATCGTCGTGAAGCTCTAAAAGATGCTAATTATGTGATTACACAAATTAGAGTGGGGCAATTGGACATGCGCAGATCAGATGAATATTTATCGCTCAAGCACGGGGTTATTGGTCAGGAGACAACCGGAGCTGGCGGCTTTATGAAGGCATTGCGTACGATTCCGGTAATGCTGGATATTTGTGAAGACATAGAAGAACTAGCTCCAGAGGCATGGCTGCTCAATTTTACTAATCCGGCAGGTATTATAACAGAAGCTATTTTGAAGCATAGCAATGTTAAAGTCGTTGGGCTTTGTAATAATCCAATAAACTTCTATAAAAAATTTGCTAAGGACTATCAAGTTCCGATGAAGGATGTAAGTATCCAGTTTGTCGGTATCAACCATTTAAATTGGATAACCGATTTCTATATTAAAGGAAAATCAAGATTAAACGATGTGTTAGCTGGTGTATCTGCGAGTTATGAAGCAAAGAATATTCCAGGACTTGAATGGGATCCCATATTTCTTCAATCACTCGGAGCCATCCCTTGCGGCTATCATAAATACTATTATCAGACAGACCAAATTTTAGCTGAGCAGTTAAATAATTACAAGAAAGGCTACACAAGAGCTGATCAAGTCCAACAAGTCGAAAAAGAGCTATTTACGATTTATGAAGATCCATCTACTATGGAAAAACCTGATGCATTAGAACAACGTGGAGGTGCCTATTATTCGGAGGCGGCTGTAAACCTCCTTACCTCAATTCATTTAGATAATAAGCAAATTCACACAGTAAACGTTAGAAATAATGGAGCCATTTCTTGTTTACCTAATGATGTCTGCATTGAAGTAAATTGCATAGTTGAAAATCAGCAAATTACACCAATTCAAACAGGAAATGTTTCTCCACAAATAAGGGGATTATTGCAAGTTGTTAAGGCATATGAAGAGTTAACCGTGGAGGCTGCCGTAACAAGAAAAATAGGAACTGCTTTACAAGCATTGACAATTCATCCGTTAATTCCATCTGCAAAGAAAGCACATGAATTATTACAAGATATGTTAATTGCAAATGAAGCCTATTTCCAGCCAATTCTATATTTCGGAGGCGATCATGTATGAAAGTTACGCTGTTATGTGCATTAGGGATGAGTACAAGTATGCTCGTAGAGAGAATGAAAAAAGCGGCTAAAGCAAGATCGGTGAGCATCCAAATTGAAGCACATTCGGTTAATGACTTAGAGGGGCAGCTTGAAACCTCGGATCTTATCTTACTTGGACCACAAATTCGATATAAACAAAGAGAACTATCAGCAAAAGCAAAAGCTGTTGGGGTACCACTTGCAGTAATTGATATGAAAGCATATGGGAGTATGGATGGAGATAAGGTATTGAATCAAGCCTTGGAGTTATTACGCTAGAATGGAGGGGAGAGTATATGAGGAGATTTCAAGCGTTTATGGAGCATTACTTTATGCCGGTTGCTGGAAAACTAGCTGAGCAGCGACATTTACGGGCAATTCGCGATGGAATTATTGCTACGATGCCGTTACTAATCATTGGGAGTATCTTTTTAATTATTTCTTCACCGCCTGTTAAATCCTGGACAGAATTTATGAAGCCATTTACACCAACTCTAAGTATACCTGTAAACGCAACATTTGGGCTATTAGGATTGATTGCTGTATTTGCGATTGCTTATCATTTAGCAAGAAGCTATAACCTGGACGGTCTATCTGCAGGTGTGCTCAGTGTTGCAGCATTCTTTGTAGCAACACCTCTAACAGAAGAAGGGAATATTCCTCTAAATTTAATGGGCAGTGAAGGGCTGTTTATTGCAATTTTATTAGCTATATTTACGGTTGAAGTGTATCGTTTTTTTACGAAAAAAAATATTGTCATCCGTATGCCAGATGGAGTCCCGCCGTCTGTTTGGCGGGCATTCACAGCATTAATTCCAGGTGCAGCTATTATTGCTATTGTTTGGGGAGTCGATTTGTTTTTAAAAATCGCTTGGGACCTGTCCTTGCATGGGGTCGTAGGTGCTGTATTAAGAGAGCCTATACAGCAATTAGGAGGAAGCTTTTGGGGAGCTATTATAGCGATTATTCTTATTCATTTACTATGGTCGTTTGGCATCCATGGTATCTCCGTCGTTGCCAGTGTAATGGCACCAATTTGGTACAGCTTAACGGAAGAAAATGTTGCGGCACATCAAGCTGGTGAGGCATTGCCTCATATTGTTGGCCAGCCGTTTATGGCAATTTGGTGGGCTGTTGGTGGATCTGGTATGGCCTTAGCCCTGACGCTGCTCTTTATTTGGCGCGCGCGATCCAAGCATTTAAAAAGCTTGGGAAGAGGGTCAGTATGGGCAAGTGCCTTTAATATTAGTGAACCAGTTATTTTTGGTGCTCCAGTCGTGATGAATCCGATCCTTGTTATCCCCTTTATTCTTGCACCACTTGCAGTTGGAATCCTAACCTATTTTTCTATGTCAATTGGTTTGGTAGGGAAGCCATATGTGATCATACCATGGACAACACCACCCCCGTTCTCAGGCGTTTTAACAACGGGGGATTTCCGAGGTGGTCTATTGATGATTGTAAATATTATTGTAGCGATGGTCATTTATTATCCGTTTTTCAAAATGTATGATCGCCAGCTTGTAAAGGAAGAGGAATCAATTAGATCAGATGATACATAGTGCAAGGTATTGTTACATGGTTGAAAAATTACTCATGAAATGGGAGTGTTTTGGTGAAAATCAAGGTATTATGTTTATCGACAATTGCATTGCTTGCTGTCATATTTCAACAGCAAACCGTTCATGCAGATAAAGAAGCGAGTCGTAAAGAAAAGCGAATAGTAAAGCCAGGTATTGAAGTCTTATTAGAAGAACATTTGAATTGGTTAGCTGGAAAACGAGTAGGTCTAATTACAAACCCAACAGGCGTTGATCGAAATTTAAAAAGTTCAATTGACTTATTGTATGAACATCCAGATGTAAATCTAACTGCACTTTTTGGTCCTGAACACGGTATTCGTGGTAACCGTGAAGCGGGTGAATATGTTGAGTCGTATGTAGATGAAAAGACGGGTTTACCTGTTTACAGCCTGTATGGACCAACATGGAAGCCGACAGAAGAAATGCTTGAAGATATTGATGTATTGTTATTTGATATCCAAGATATCGGTTCTAATGTATATACCTATATTTATACACTTGGTTTTGCAATGGAAGCGGCCGCAGAACAGGGGAAAGAGATTATTGTTCTGGATCGGCCAAATCCAATTGGTGGCGAACGAGTAGAGGGACCTCTTCGTTCAGCGGACACGGTTAGTTTTATGGGAAGATTTCTTTTGCCTGTACGTCACGGCCTGACTGTTGGTGAACTAGCAACAATGTGGAATCATGAATATAGTTTGGGAGTATCGTTAAAAGTAGCGAAAATGAAAGGTTGGAAGCGCTTCATGCATTTTGAAGACACACAGTTACCATGGATTCAACCTTCTCCTAATATTCCAGCGCAAGAAACAGCTTATTTATATGCAGGAACAGAACTATTGGATGATACAACATTAACAACTGGTCTAGGAACAACAAAGCCATTTGAGCTTGTAGGTGCACCCTGGATTAATGGGAATCAATTAGCAGAAGAAATGAATGATAGAAACATAGATGGCGTCCGTTTTCGTTCTGCTTACTTCACACCAATGTTTGGTAAATATGAAGGGGAGCGCATTGGTGGTGTACAGGTACACATAATTGATCGGCAGAAAATAGATTTAGTAAATTTAGGATTACAGCTTCTTGATGCGATGCGTGATCAAGACCCAGATCAATTTATGATGACAGATAAATACGCCAATCTTATTGGTGACCCAGAAGTGCCAGCGATGATTCGAAATAATGAATCGATAGAGAAAATTATAGATAGTTGGCAAAGGAAATTAATGAAATGGAAGCTTGAGGTACGAAATCACTACTTACTTTATGGACCCTATCCGAAGGGTGCAAAGCCTTATAAAGGGAAAACAGTACTTGGTATCTTACCGTTAGATTTATCCGCGGCAATTGGACAAAGCATTCCTTTATCGTTACAAGGCTTTGATAAGAATGGAGAAAAATTAGAAATAAATTCGGATGATATTAACTGGAAAGTTACAGATGGATTAGGGTATGTTGAGGATAGCCAATTTCATGCGCTAAAAGATGGTGTTGGTAAAATTATTGCAATCTACCAAAAGCAAAAATCAGAACGTTCTATAGATATATCAGCAATTTTAGTTCAAAATATTCGCTTTGGAGTACATGATTCCTATACACGTGTTGTGTTTGATTTAAATAAGACAGTCAGCAATTATGCTGTTGAAGAAGAAGATCACCGCCTGTTATTTTCTATCCCCTATGGAGAAATAGCTGGAGAGTTAGAAAAGGGAGGAGGGAGCATTTTAATTGGGAATAGTCCAGTGATCGAGCGCATCGATTATCAAATAGAGGGAGAAAACTTTTCAGCAGAATTGCATGTAAAACAAACGGCTGTAAACGTAGAAACACCAACATATGCTTCGCGAATCGTATTAGATTTGCAGCATGATGGAGAAAATTAGCCGTGCATATCTATCATGCATATAACTGGCAGTAAGATTCCCACTTCAAGGAATAAAGTGAAACCAATATGGATAAGTAGGAGATCGACTGCCAGTAAATGTCCGATTGGTTCCAAGGCCGTTAGGTCATATCCTTGGGGTACGAACAATCAGTGGAGGATAAACAAAATCCCTACTAAAGTTTCACTTTATAGATAGAGTAGCAGATACTTCTGTTTTGATTCATAAAATACTGCTACAAATAACATATTGGCATGTAAAAACAGGGATAATTAAATCCCTGTTTTTGTGGTCGCTATTTCTTTCTAAATTTACTATCTGACCTTTGTTGGCGAAGTTTTCCCAAGCGCTCTGATATCTTCTCTGCTTGGTGTTTTGTACATTCCTTGTCTATTTCTAATTGATATTTTCCATCTTTAGCAGTAATGTCAAAACAGGTATCTACTTCACTTCCCTTTGGAAGCAGGTTTTTAGCGATAAGAATTTCCTTTTGTTTATCTTCCACTAAGATGACTGCTTTTTCATTATCTTCAAAGCGATCTAAGACACCTTTCATTTGTCGGCTCCTTTCATACAGGCTAATCCTTGTTTTTTTATATCATCTAATGTTGCAGTACTGATACCTTTTATCTTTGTCAAATCATTTAGTGATTGATACGGTCGTAAGTCAATTAATGCAGTTGCCCGCTCTGAGCCAATATGAATAATATTTTGTAAGTCATCATGTGAAGCTTGGTTAATGGCAATACATTCATCTTTCCCTTTTTCCGTAGAAATTTGATATTCTGTTCCATTTGTAGTTATGATAATGGTACCATCATTATCTGTACCATATAAGTCAATTCCAGCATTTTTGATTTTTTTTATTGTTTCTTTATGTGGGTGTCCATAATTATTATCCTTTCCTGCACTATAAATAGCTACTTGTGGATTAACTGCTTCTACAAATTCAGCTGCGGTAGATGTATTGGAACCGTGGTGTCCAAGCTGGAGAAAATCCGCATCGATCGAATCATTCATCGTAAGCATTTCTCTTTCCTCTGCTTTACCTGCATCCCCTGTAAACAAAAAACGCATTTGATCATATGATAATCGAACGGAAAGAGACTCTTTATTTGCTTCACCTGTGATTTCTTTAGGATAGAGGATGTCGATTTCCAATGGCCCGATTACAAACTGCTCTCCTACTCGAGGTTCTTCATAGTTAGCGCCACTATCAATTACTGCTTCTAAAGCTTTTTGAAAGGTTTGAGAAGAGCTTTCATTACCACTCATCCATACTTCCTCTGTTTCGTATGTTTGAAGGATTTCTGCTAATTGTCCAATATGATCAGCATCTGGATGACTAATAATGATTAAATCAATGTTATTAATAGCTTGGGACGCTAAATATTCGTTTACATCATTACTTTTCCAATCACCAGTGTCATATAAAATCGTATAGGTTTGTTGATCCTCTGAATAGCGAAATAGCGTCGCATCTGCTTGGCCAGCATCTATGTAATGAACATCCAGTTGCCCATTTGAAGACGTTGAGTGTGCAACACTATCTGATTGTGTGGGTGATTTACCACAAGCCGTTACGAAGCAAAATAATCCAATGATAATCAAAAACAGCCAATGACGCTTCATGTAACATGTCCCCCTTCTTTACCTTAATAGTATTATAAGTTGGTATCGAAAGGAAAAGGAAAGAATAGCGGCTATAATAACTAAATATTCTGAGTGAAAATAGGGGGGTGAAGTGACTAAATTAAACAGTCATCATAATTGTTCTGATGTCACAAGGCTATTAGAGCGAGGAAGTTATCTCCACGATCTAAAAAGGGTTATCAATATAGATACAACAAATAATCAGAGAGATTTGCAGTTGGTTCTCAGTCTTTGGATGATTCCTTCGTTATCTTGTTTACGTGTATCAGATAAGCAAAGGCTCTCTTCCGTTTAGCAACTGCTGCTAAGTGAGAGAGCCTTACATATAATGAGAATCAGCTAGTATCTAGAGATGCTTTACAGATGGAGCAACATAATTGATAAGCGCTGTTCAAGCGAAAGCTTTAATTTAAGTTTCCAATAGACAGGTATTTAGTTTCTAAATAAGGTTCGATTCCTTCTAAGCCGCCTTCACGTCCTAGTCCACTCTCTTTCATTCCACCAAATGGGGCATGTGCCGCTGATGGTCCACCATCATTCCAGCCAATAATTCCATAGTCTAAATGTTCATGAAGATATGTGCCAGTGCGATAGTCATTAGTAAAGAAGTAGGCAGCAAGACCAAACGGTGTGTGATTCGCCATCGCTACAGCTTCATCTATTTCTGTAAACGTGGTTATTGGAGCAACAGGACCAAATGTTTCTTCGTGCATAATATCCATTTCTTCAGTTACATTTTTAAGTACAGTTGGATGAACAAAGTAGTATCCTTTGTCGTCATTTGCATCAAATTGATCTCCTAACAGTACTTGTGCACCCTTTTCTTTGGCATCAGTAATGTGAGAAATGATTTTTTCATAGCCACCTTGATTAATGATTGGGCCGATATCAACACCTTCATGTAATCCATTTCCTACTTGAAGCTGCTTTACTTCTGCAACAAACTTTTCAGCGAATTTGTCAACGACATCTTCATGAACAATGATTCTGTTTGCACAAACACAGGTCTGACCAGCATTACGGAATTTCGTAGCTACTGTTTGTTTGGCTGCTAGCTCGATATCAGCATCCTTGGCTACAATCAATGGTGCATGTCCACCAAGCTCCATCGTTACATGCTTTACTGTATCGGCACTGTTTTTTATTAATTCTTTTCCAACAGATGTAGATCCAGTAAATGTTATTTTTCGTACATAGTCGCTGTTGGTAAATAGGTCACCAATTATACTACCAGAACCAGAAACGTATTGAATTGCTTCTTCTGGGATGCCAGCTTCATGAGCTAATTCAATAATTCGTATGCCAGTCAATGGTGTTTCAGAGGCTGGCTTAACAATGAATGTACAACCTGCAGCAAGTGCTGGCGCAGCTTTACGAGTCATCATGGCTGCTGGAAAATTCCAAGGAGTGATCGCGGCGACTAAACCAACGGGTTGTTTACTAATAATAATGCGTTTGGACTCCGTATTTGCTGGAATGGTCCTACCATATATTCGCTTTGCTTCTTCTGCGTACCAATCAATATAGCTTGCAGCATATTCTACTTCACCAGAGGATTCTTTTAATGGTTTTCCATTTTCAAGTGTCATCAGCTCGGCAATGTCATCTTTGGCATCACGAATTTTTTTCGCCCACGTATTTAATAATTCGGCTCTTTTATGGGCATTAACCTTTGACCATTTTGGGAAATAGTCATGTCCTTTTTTAAGCGCTGCTTGAATTTCTTCTTTGCTATGTTTCTTAATTTCTTTAATAGTTTCTCCAGTAGCTGGGTTTGTAACAATAATCGAGTTAGCCATTATAAAACTCCTTTGCTCATTAATATAACGTTCTATTATATTTATTATATTCCCTAGTTATTCATCGATAAAAACATATGAACTATAAATTAAAATAATAAATCCTATACATTTACTTACAAAGTCTTTATTTTCTTTCGCTAAGAAAGTGAAATGGTAAATAAAGAAGGATGTATAGGTTTATTTTATCATTTTTCTTAAAAAATAGAAAATTATTATTATTTAGATATAAATTTGTAATTACGTTAAAATCAAATAATATGCTAGCTTTATTTGGATATCTATGATGCAAATCTATTTAAAAATACCTAGAAATATTTTAAGAAAATTTATGACTAATCTATCAATCTTCAAAATGAGAATTTTTTTCGACGTTGTTTGACATATTTCTCCCTTTTTCATCTTCTATAATTGAGTAACAACCTAGATACGACAGAAAAGCACCATAGTCAGATAAGAACGAAATGAGTGAAGAAAGGAGGCAAAGTGTTCTATATGGATTTGATTCTTATCTGCATTGGAAATGTGTCAAAAATTGATGGGAGGAATGGTCATGAAAGCTAAACGTAGACGTCAAATGAGAACAGCATTTAGCTTTGCCGCAACAGTACTATTGACATTTTCATTAATTGTACCTGGAGTAACGAATGCAGAGTCGAACGGTATGTCGAACCGAATGGTAAAAGAAAAAGTCAGTAAGCGGTTGATTAAAGAGTTTAAGGGCGATGATAAGTTAACCTTCCTAGTCAAATTTAAAGAAAAAGCAGATACTATGAAAATAGCTGAACGGGCGAAAGCCTCTAGTCAGAAAGCGCAGTTATCTGCAAAGAAGGCTGAATTAACCCAACGAACTGCCGTTTTAACAGAATTAAAGGAAACATCCTTAAATTCTCAGCAGAAAGTTAGGCAGTTCCTTGAAGCAGAAGTCGAAAAAGGAAATGTAGACACATTTAAGTCGTATCATATTGTAAACGGAATGGCTGTCACAGCAACGAAGAAAGTTGCTAATAAGCTTGCAGCTTTTACGGAGGTAGAAAAGATACTGCCAAATGAAAGAAGACAATTGTTTACTACAATTACAAAAGATGCAGAAGCACCTGCTTCAAAAATCGCGAATGTCGAATGGAATGTTGAGCGTGTTGGAGCCCCGACAGTATGGGATATGGGATTTGATGGATCAGGTGTAACCGTTGCTAGTATAGATACAGGTGTTCAATGGGATCATCCAGCGCTACAAGAAAAATATCGAGGCTATGATAATACTTCCGGAGAAGTGAATCATGACTTTAATTGGTTTGATGCGACAGCAGGGGAATCGGCTCCTTATGATGATCAAGGTCATGGCACACACGTTACTGGAACAATGGTAGGTAGTGAGCCAGATGGCTCAAACCAAGTAGGTGTTGCTCCAGGAGCAAATTGGATCGCTGTAAAAGCCTTTTCAGCAACTGGAGGTACCGATACTGATCTTCTCGAAGCAGCGGAGTGGATTTTAGCTCCTACAGATGCACAAGGAAATTCACGCGTTGATATGGCGCCCGATGTTGTAAATAATTCGTGGGGAGGTGGTCCGGGTCTTAATGAATGGTATCGAGACGTTGTAAGAAATTGGAGAGCAGCAGAAATATTCCCGGAATTCTCTGCAGGGAATACGTCGATCTATAATCCAGGTGGTCCAGAGTCGATTGCGGTACCAGCAAACTATCCAGAGTCATTTGCTACTGGTGCAACCGATTCTAATGATTCGCTAGGAAGCTTTTCATTACAAGGTCCGTCCCCTTATGATGAAATTAAACCCGATATTTCAGCACCAGGTGTAAATATTCGTTCTAGTGTTCCAGGCAATGGTTATGAAGGCGGGTGGAATGGTACATCAATGGCAGGTCCTGCTGTTTCAGCAGTTGTGGCTTTGATGAAACAAGCTGATAGTAGCTTAACTGTTAATGAAATAGAAGAAGCTCTACTAGCTACTGCCACACCATTAACTGATAACGAATTTCCAAATTCACCGAATAATGGATATGGTTATGGATTAGTGAACGCATATGACGCTGTTTCTTCGATAATTCTGAGCTTAGGAATGCAAAAATCAATGTTTTTCTTAAATGATCATCGAACAGCACTAATGAGATAATTAGCCCAAAATTAGGAACCATTCGATCGAAATAGCTGTCTCAACAGTTCCACGATTATCAAAACCTAAATTGAAAAATTTATAAAATAAGGAGGCTGGGACGAAACACAACTTCTTTACTCAACATACGAATAATCATGTTATCAATAGGAGTATCATCGCCGCACCGTGAAAATATACTTGCTTTCCGCGGTCGCGGCCTCAGCCTCCTTTTGTTTCAATCGCGCCCTTCTATAGTATTAGAGCATCCTATTCTTTTACGTTTTGTTAAACTTATATACAATATTTGAAATAGAAAAATACTAAAAAATAGTCGGTACCATTCCCCCATCCATGCGGATTGGAGAACCTTTAAATGCGGATGCATAAAGACTACACAAAAATGTAGTTAATCTACCTATTTCAATTGGCTTGATAAATCGTTGTATTTCAGATTGAGGTAGGTTTGTAGTCATAAATTCTTTCTCTTTTTCTGAAAAAGTCATATCAGCATGAGAGTATATACCCTCAATTATTTGATGAACATTTTCAGAGAGTGTTGGTCCTGGCATGATTGTATTAACTGTAACTTCTGCTCCTACTGTTAATTTAGATAAGCTTTTTGACAATGATAATAGCATGGATTTTGTCATACAATACTGAGGCATTTGTCCTGAAGGCATAATTGCTTCTTCACTGGCAATAAAAATAATGCGACCATAATCGTTTTTTAACATTTTAGGTAAATAAAACTTAGATAATCCATTTGCAGCAAGAACATTAGTACGGAAGTATTTTTCCCATGCTTCATCGTCAATGTCCTCATATTGCATAATCTCATAAATACCCATATTGTTAACTAAAATATCAATAGTGGGGTATTTTTTAAATAAGGCTTCTCTTTGTAGAATATCGACAATATCGGCTGTAGCATTTTGAGGAGAGGTAGCCGGGAAATTCGATTTAATTTCATTTACGATTCGTTCTACCTCTTCATAATTTCGTCCATTAATTAGCACATTGACACCTTCTTTGGCAAGTTCAATGGCAATTGCTTTACCTATACCTTTCGTTGATCCTGTAACTAAAGCTGTTTTATTGTTTAATCCCATATCCATAATACATTTCTCCATTTCATTTATCTTTTATGATAATAAGTTAAAATAAACGCGCTTCTACACTTTGGGGTAATAATTAGGTTATTCTTTTTTAATATAGTGTTAAAAAATTTATTTTAAGACAAAGTTAATTTCTTGAGTTTGTACCTAATTGTTCAGTACGCCAATTTAAGGGAGTATCACCTTCCCAAATGCGGAAGGCGCGGTAAAACGAGTTCTGGTCTTCATATCCAATCATGAAGGCTACTTCTTTAATATCGAACGAGGGATCTGCGAGGTACTCTCGAGCTAACTCATGTCGGACTTGTGTCAAAAGATGCTTGAAGTTCGTGCCTTCGTCAGTAAGACGTCGCTGCAAGGTACGATCGCTCATCCCAAACTCGCTTGCGACAGTCTGAATGTCAGGGCGCCCTCCTGTTAGGTTACGTTTCATAATCCACTTGACCATTTCGGTGATTGAGCGACTGCGTTGCTGCTCATCCAACGATTTGTCTAATACGGGTGTCAGAATCTCCAGCAACTCTTCGTTGTACGAGACAAAAGGGAGGTCTAGATCTCTTCGATGTAGCGTCAACCTGTTACAATTTGCGCCAATCCGGATATGGCAGCCGAAGTAAGCTTCAAGTGCCTGTAGGTCGCCCATTGAGTGCGTAAATTCGACAAATTTCGCCATCAACGGTTGGCCTGTGCCCCGACGTCCAAGCTCCAAAAGAAATGCCAGAGTGATTCCCACCAGCATCGGTGGACCTGGTTGCTCGGTATACAACCAATCTAGTTCAATTGTACATTTCTCACCTCCCTCGGTGATATGTAAGCTTTCAGGGGGACACATCTGTTTGTACCGTGCCATTCGTTTTAGAGCGTCACGGTAGTCACGAGCATGGTAAGTCGCTAATACTGTGGGTGGATAATGCGCTGTTTCAAAGACGGTCATAAGCTTGATAATTCCTTTGGCAGTGTCATCAATGAGATCCGAATAAGCCTGCCAAATCGCGAAATATTGATCGGTAGTGACAACTGGGTCAGTAATAATGGTGAGCGGTAGTCGTGCTTTTCGAGCCACGTCGTGGGGGGCAATCCCTAATTGATGTATGCCTGCCCAAAATCCTGCCGGGATTTTAATACGAGTATAAGACTTCATAAAGGGTCCTCCTTTAGCTATCTAAACATTCACTAGTTTTGCTTGTGATTGTGTTCTGCCTAGTTAATGGGACAGATATTATAATACCTATTCAATCTAGCATTGTAACTAGCAAAGGGTGACATTTTACTAGCCAACTACGTCGAATAAATCTGTTAGTAATAGGTACTATTAAAAGGCATCTAAATAATCCTATTTACCTAAGCGGTTTAAATATGTTTTAGTGTTTTTGTTATTTGTACCTACCCAATCAGAAAGTCACTCACTATAATCTTGGGCTTAAATTGATCTTAGCATTAAATTAATTTATCCAGTATTCAATATGTCTATCATTTACAATCTGGCCTGTTTGCCAAATAGTATGAGAATGTTTTGTTGGTATCGTTACTTCAACCTAAATAGTTTTAAAAAAGTAGAACTTACACCTTCCCATAAGCTACATTTAACTGCTTTTGTAGTTGTTGGTTATCATCTTCTAGTTTCTCGATTTTCCGTTTAGTGAATCTATAATGGCATTTTTATTGCTTCCATTCATTACTCGTTTTAATTGTTTGGTGTTGGCATTTGCGAGTTCCGCTTCCTTAATAATCCAATTTTCTCACGAATTTCAGGATTGTTGTACAATGTTGCTTTTGCTACACCTGCTTCCTCTGCAACACTATTGAAATTAACATTTTCATTGGCTCGGATGAGTCTTTGAATCGCTTCACCCCCCTTTTTTACGTGTATTCAATGTTCCATGCGATCATAATCACCCATGTTTAAGCACCGCTTTTTCCTTTTCGTTCTAGTTCTCTTCTTAAGCGATCAAGACGTCCATAAAACCATTTCATAACGTAATATCGTTCCAAAATTCGTGAAAACACGGAGGTTATTCTTATATGAAGGGAGGTAAACAGCTGGTGAGGTGCTATGTAATCACGTGTAAGCGCTTAATTATTTCCGTTTCATGACGGAAAAAGTATAGGTGTAGTTGCTGTTTGTATTCGTTTAAACTTATAGATAAGTTAACAAACATCAACTTAGGAGGGATTTTCCATGAAAAATATTGTTCTAGCATGTTCAGCTGGTATGTCTACGAGTTTATTAGTAGCAAAAATGGAAGAAATAGCATCTGAAACGGAAATGGAGGTTCAGATATGGGCTGTGGCACAAGATAAGATAACGCAGGAAATGGAAAAAGCGGATGTACTACTTATCGGTCCACAAATGCGTTTTTTAAAAAAGAAACTTTCTAAAGCGGCGAGTGAATGGAATGTACCGATTGATGTAATTGATCCAATTGCTTATGGAAGAATCGACGGAGAAGCAGTGTTAAATAAGGCATTGGAATTGCTTAATGAAAATAGTTAAAGGAGGAGATTTAGATGAATGGGAAGTTTATGGAAATGTTGGAGAACTTCTTATTACCGATTGCTGATAAGTTAAACAATAACCGTTACTTATCCGCTTTACGTGACGGATTTATGGTTGCGTTACCACTTATTATTTTTGGTTCTATATTTGTTGTTATTGCAAATTTTCCCTTCCTCGATAGTATGATTAGTGAGGAAGCCTATAAGGCATACCAAAATGCATTAGGACCAGCTTCAGCTGCCACCTTAAGCATAATGGGATTATTTGTAATCGTTGGGATTGGTTATAAGTTAACAGAGCATTACGAAGGGGAGGCTATTTATGGCGGTGTAGTTGCACTAGCAGCTTTCTTGATATTAACGCCACAGGTATTAGAAGGAGTATCTGGAGTTATTCCTACAGCAAGTCTAGGAGCCCAAGGAATGTTTCTTGGTATCTTTACTGCATTTATTTCAGCTGAGTTATATCGTTTCTTCGTACAAAAAGATTGGACAATTAAAATGCCAGCTGGGGTTCCGGGGGCAGTGTCAAAATCATTTAGTGCATTAATTCCGATTACCCTAACATTATCCATTTTTTTAATAGTCCGCATTCTATTTAGTTACACCAATTTTGAGACAGTACAGAATTTTATTTATACTATAATCCAACAACCATTAACTGAACTTGGTAGTGGATTGCCAGCAACTATTGTTGCGGTACTGTTGATTCAGGTTTTCTGGTTCTTTGGATTACATGGCCAAATCATTGTGAATTCAGTATTTGATCCAATCTGGTATGCATTAAATGATCAAAATTTATCAGCGTTTCAGGCGGGGACTGAATTACCAAACATTGTGACGAAGCAATTTGTCGACTCTTTCCTTGTTGGTATGGGAGGATCAGGCATGACGTTAGCTGTTATCATTCTAATATTTCTAATTGGTAGAAGTAGACAATTGAAGGAATTAGGTAAGCTTGGTGCACCTGCCGGGGTATTTAATGTAAACGAGCCTATTATCTTTGGCTTACCGATTATCATGAATCCATTAATTATTATTCCATGGCTTGTTGCTCCAGTTGTAGTTACCATTATTACATATTTTGCTATGTCGACTGGATTAGTTCCGCCACCTGCTGGGGTAATTGTCCCATGGACAACACCAGTTATTTTAAATGGATTTTTAGCAACAGGTAATGCATGGCAAGGAGGGGTACTACAGGCAGTAAATTTAGTTATAGTAATTGCGATTTGGTGGCCATTCTTAAAGATTATGGACAAGAGTTACTATGAAAAAGAAACGAAGGTAAAGAAAAGCTAATCATAATAACAGTATTTTAAGCAGTCTTAAGAGGTGAAAAGCGTGGATCAAACAACAAATATTGCATTTCAAATAATATTGCACGCCGGTAATGGAAAATCAAACGTAATGGAAGCCATTCAAGAGGCAAAGATCGGTAATTTTACATTAGCCGATGAACTAGTTGAACAGGCTGGAGAAGAACTAGGAAAGGCGCATGAATACCAAACCCAGCTATTACAACAGGAAGCAAAGGGTGAAGAAAATGTTATTAATGTCATGCTTATTCATTCACAAGATCATTTAATGACATCAATGACAGTAAGGGACCTTGCGATAGAGATTATCGAAATATACAGAAATAAATAGTAAGTTAAGAGGAGGAACTAGCGGTGACAATCAACTTTCAGTTTCCTGAAGATTTTTGGTGGGGAAGTGCAACGTCAGCAACACAAATAGAAGGTGCTGCGAAAGAAGATGGTAAAGCGAAAAACATCTGGGATCATTGGTATGAGAAGGAGCCAAACCGATTTTTTGATGAAATTGGCCCTGATACTACCTCTAATTTTTATCACACATATAAAGAAGATATAAAATTAATGAAAGAAATTGGTCATAATACCTTTCGTTTATCTATATCATGGTCAAGGTTTATGCCTTATGGTGAAGTAAACCAAAAAGCGGCAGACTTTTACAATCATGTAATTGATGAATTGATTGCTCAAGACATTGAGCCGTTTGTAAATCTGTTTCACTTTGATATGCCTTTTGATCTGCAACAGCAAGGCGGATGGGAAAGTAGAGAAGTAGTTGAGAAATATGTAGACTATGCGAAGACTTGTTTTCAATTATTCGGCGACCGTGTGACAAAATGGTTTACATTTAATGAACCAATTGTTCCAGTTGAAGGTGGATACTTGTATGATTTTCATTATCCGAATATCGTTGATGCTAAAAAGGCCACTCAAGTTGCTTATCACACAATGATTGCACATGCAAAGGCAGTAGAAGCATTTCGTACATACAATGACAATGGAAGTAAAATTGGAATCATTTTAAATCTAACACCGTCCTATCCTAGAAGTAATAATCCAGCTGATTTAAGAGCTTCTAGAATAGCAGACTTATTTTTCAATCGTAGCTTCTTGGATCCGGCGGTCCTTGGGGAGTATCCGAGCGAGCTAATAGAGATTTTAAATGAACATGGACTATTACCGAATACAGAAGTCGGAGATAAAGAATTATTAAGGGAGAACAAGGTTGATATTCTCGGTGTGAATTATTATCAGCCTCGTCGTGTGAAAGCAAAAGAGTATTTACCAAACCCGTATGCTCCGTTTATGCCCGATATGTATTTTGATAGCTATGAAATGCCAGGTAGAAAAATGAATAAGTATCGTGGGTGGGAGATATATGAAAAAGGAATCTATGATATTTTGAAAAATTTAAAAGATAACTATGGAAATATTGAATCTTTTATTTCGGAAAATGGCATGGGAGTTCAGAATGAAGAACGATTTCTAAGAAATAGAGAAATTCAGGATGATTATCGAATAGAATTTATAAAAGAGCATTTGAAATGGGTGCATCAGGCTATACAAGAAAATTGTAATGTAAAAGGCTATCATTTATGGGCTTTCATGGATAATTGGTCGTGGATGAATGCTTATAAAAATCGCTATGGTTTTTTTGCTGTAGACCTAAAGACAATGAAACGAACACCGAAGAAAAGTGCGCATTGGATAAAGCATGTAGCAGAAAATAATGGTTTTTAGACAGCAAAGCTGCTAGCTATCCGATAATGATTTTAATGAAAATATCGATTAAGGAGTTTTGATTTTGAACGAGTCAGAACGCCCTTTATCCCTCATATAACTGGCAGTAAGCCCCAAACTTCAAGTGAAAAAGTGAAACCAATATGGATAAGTGGGGAGCGACTGCCAGTAATGTCCGATTGGTTTAGAGGACTTTAGGTCATACCCTTGTGGTACTAACCATCCTGTGGGGGATAAACAAAACTCCCACTGATTGAGGTTTCACTTTATTACATCGATCCGAGTAAGGAGCAAATGGGTATGCTTACCTCGAGAATGAGAGTAATTTTAAAAAAGTTAATGACTATAGATGCACCTGTTACAGGTGAATTTTTGGCTGATATAAATAACGTTACATCTAGAACAACGAGGGAGGATATAAAAAAGCTAGATGCGTTGGTTATGAATCATGGTGCACAAATCCAAACCCTTATGGGAAAAGGTTATAAATTGGTTGTTTTTCAGGAAAAGAAATTTCGCCAATTTCTTCACCATATTGCATATCCAGAATTGTCAAAGGATTATCTACAACCTCAATCGCCTGAAGAAAGAGAAGCTTATATTATTCGAAAGCTATTAGTTAGTGATGATTATGTAAAGATCGAGCAATTGGCTGACGAATTGTACGTGAGTAAATCGACTGTTCAAAATGATTTAAAACAGGTAAAGTCCATCTTAAATCATTACTCTATTCAATTACATTCCAGACCTAATTACGGACTTGAGCTTAGAGGAGACGAGCTTAAATTACGTTTTTGTATGGCAGAATATGTTGTTGATCGAAGTAGTGATTGTACCGAAAATGGGATGAAAGGCTTATCTTCTAGTTTGATGCCAACAGATTTCCATGCCATATCAGCAATTATTATGCAGCAAATTAGTCAACATCAAATTAGTATGTCAGATATTGCTATTAATAACCTTCTCATTCATATTGCGATCGCTTACAAAAGAATTCGTAGTGGAAATCATGTTAATTTACAACCAAGTGAACGTAGCCAAATAGAAAAGCAGAGTGAATATCAAGTAGCTTTAAAAATTGTAAAGGATGTAGAAGAACATTTTAACGTTGTTTTCCCAAAGGAGGAGACCGCTTATATTGCTATTCATTTATTGGGAACGAAAATGCTTTCGCAGCCTACAAAAGTAGACGTGCTTAACGAACAAATGATTGACGATACTATTCTGGCTATTAGTAAAAAAATGTTAGCTAAAATTGAGGAAGAGTATCGCTTAGGTATTGAGCATGATAAGGAACTAATTATTGCACTAAGCTTGCATTTAAAACCTGCAATTAATCGCTATAAATATGGTATGAATATTAGAAATCCATTATTGGAGGACATTAAAAAGAAGTATCCATTAGCATTTGAAACGGCTATTCTTGGTGGTTTAATGATTGAAAAAATAACAGATACCAAAATTGATGAAAATGAAATTGGCTATATTGCCTTGCATATTGGTGCAGCTATCGAAAGAAGGAACTTAAATTCCGGACCTAAACGATGTTTAATTGTCTGTGCTTCTGGGTTTGGGACTGCACAATTGATCTACTATCGAGTAAAAACACAATTCAGACAGAGTCTTGATGTAGTAGGTATTACAGAATTGTATAAATTAAAAGCTTATAATTTAAACAACGTTGACTTGATTATTAGTTCAGTTCCTATTATAGAGAATTTATCAGTTCCAGTTATCGAAGTAAATGCTATTCTTGGAAATAATGATATGAAAAAAATTGGGCAATTCATTGGTAATCAACGAAATATATCTGGTTATTTTCAAGAAAATCTCATATTCTTACAGAAAGATTTTGAAACAAAGAAGGAAGTATTGCATTTTTTACATCAAAAGCTACTTCAGTTAGGACATGTAAATAAGAGCTATCTAGATAATCTATATGTCAGAGAAGCAATAGCTCCTACTTCGTTCGGCAACCTAGTAGCCATTCCACATCCGATAACTCCACAAACAAATAAAACGTTCTTAACTGTTTGTACTTTGAAAAAAGCAATTACCTGGGGAAATAAACCTGTCCAATTTGTCTGCCTTTTAAATGTCAAGAAAGATAGTCAGGAAGACTTGCAACATATGTATGATCTGTTGGGGAGAATGGTAAACTCGGAAACAATGATACACCAATTAATCAAGGCATCGACCTTTGATTCATTCATGTCTGCCTTACGTTAAAAAAGTAAGAACGATGTGAATAAGGAAAAAAGTCCTTCCTTTTGCTATTCTAGTTGTATATAGCTGTTTTGCTACGAATAAAGATCGTATCAAATTTCTAGCAAATCAGTAAAATACAACAAAGCTTCTCCAGTTTGTTTTGGTTAACGGACAAGCTTTGTAAGAAGTTGGTGCTGCAATGAATAACAGACAGAGAGAGCTAATTGAGATATTATTATCAAATGATAGTAAGCCATTTCTTATACAGGATCTTGCAACACATGTTCAATGTTCAGAGAAGACAGTGCGTAATGATCTTAAACAGATTGAAGATTATGTAAGGACTTTCTCATCCGCCTCAATAGTTCGTAAGCCTGGTACAGGCGTCTATCTAGACATAAATAATGTCGAACGAAAAAAATTATTCCAGGAACTATTTGCGGAGACAATATCTGAAGATGAGCGAGCAATGAAAATTGCCTATCGCTTATTGGAGAGTAAACGACCAGTTACATTACAAACATTGGCAGATGAACATCACATTCATAAAGCAGCTATTAAAGCTGACATGAAACGAATAGCTGAGTGGATAAAGAACTTTGATCTTTTATTAACTTCTAGGCAGAAACTAGGGCATATTATAGAAGGTGAAGAGATTAATAAACGTATTGCTTTAGCACATTTACAAGAATTTATCGTTGATAACACAAGAAATTACCTATTTGATTTATTTTTACCATTTGAAATTTCTACTATAAATAATGCGTTGGACAATATGAGGCTATCAAGTGGCATCCCTTTTGCAGATAGTGCGTTGGACGGTCTTTTGATGCATGCACTTATATTGGTGAAACGAACAAAACAACATGCATCTATCGTTATTTCAAATACTCCTGACGAAGCATTTTTTAAAACAAGAGAATATAAAGCCTCTGAAAAGTTTTTAGAAGAATTGGAATTGAAGTTTTGTATATCTATTTCTAAAGCAGAAATTATTTACTTTACATGGCATGTACGTAGTTGTAAAAAAAGGGAAGATCAATCAACTCCTTTGAATAAACAGCATCCGAAAACTGTACAGGTAGCTTCTGCAATAACCAGTAAGATTAAACGGTTAACGATGATATCCTTTGAAGAAGATGAGCAATTATTGAATGGCTTAGCTATTCATCTAGATGCAGTCATTCATCGACTTAAATATGGATTTCCAATCACAAATCCTTTGTTAGGTAATATTAAAAAGATGTATCCATATATGTTTAGTATGGTGACGTTAGCAATAGAAAATGTAAAGAGACAATTTTATATGAATCTTCCAGAAGATGAAGTTGCTTACCTTGTTCTTCATTTCCAAGCTTCGCTTGAAAGAATCCAAAAGAAGAGGAGGAAGGTTCCAAAGGTATTAATTGTATGTCATATGGGTGTAGGAATGTCTCATTTGTTGCAAGTGAAAATAGAACAACAATATAAGGATATTCAAATCGTTGGTGCAATAGGTAAATCAGAAGTACCTCGTTTCATTCAGCATCATGAGGTTAACTTGATTATTTCTACGACAGCACTAAGTAATAGTAGTATTCCAACCATTATTATTTCTCCTTTACTTGAACAGGAGGATCAAGATAAATTGGCTCAATTCTTTAAACAAGGTACGATAAGTGATAGTTCGAATTCGTCAGGTTCTTTTCTAGCTGATTTAATGAGTGAAGAACTCTTATTCATAAATGTTAAAGCAGAGCATCGTTACCAAGTTGTAGAAATGCTTGGCAACCAATTATTAGCTAAAGGTAATATTAAGCAAGAATATGTTCATCATGCCCTATTACGTGAGAAAAAATCTGCTACATCTATTGGGGGTGGTGTGGCTATCCCACATGGAGATCCTAGTCTAGTGCGAAAAACCTCCATAGCGGTGGCCGTTCTTGATACACCAATAGAATGGGGAAGCGAAAGGGTATCAATTGTTTTTATGCTTGCTATAGCCAATGATAAATCCAATCCTATAAAAACAATTATTAATCAAATATCTTCTATTTCTCAAGATCCGATTACGTTTAATGCATTAATGAAAGCACCAGATAAGCAGTCCTTTATCACGAATATAAAAAGTTACAATTAGATGTAATCTAGTTAAGCTATTATGCCTACTTTAAACAGTAAAAGATCAGGATGATTTCCCTAATGAAATTTTAATCAGTGAGGGTTTTACTACTAGCTATATGTGGGATAAAATACAATCTTACCGTAGTTGTGGAAGAAAAGAGACATTTATCCTTTGTTTATCTGATATATACTATATTCAAGAAAGCGATTACGAATCTTTTCAGATACAGGAGGATATATTATGAAGATAGTTGCTGTAACTGCATGTCCAGTAGGTATTGCCCATACGTATATGGCCGCTGAGAATTTACAAAAAGCAGGTGAAGCACTCGGTGTTACTATTAAAGTTGAAACTCAAGGGTCCATTGGTGTAGAAAATGCACTTACCGAAAAAGATATTGAGGAGGCTGATGGAGTTATCATCGCCAGTGATAAGGAGGTTTCCAAAGATAGATTTATTGGTAAAAAGCTTATTGCAACAGGAGTCCAAGAAGGTATTAGAAATCCGGAACAATTAATTAAACGAATTCAAACAGGGGATGTTTCCGTTTATCAAGCACAATTAGCTTCTGCTGAAGGCGTTAAAAAGAAGCGAAAGGAAAAAGAGAATCCTATCTATAAGCACTTAATGAGTGGCGTATCTTACATGATTCCGTTTATTGTTGTAGGTGGATTACTCATAGCTATTGCTTTAACACTTGGCGGTGAACAAACACCTGGAGGAATCGTAATACCAGAAGATTCATTCTGGAAAAAGATTGAAGATATTGGTGCTGCCTCCTTTAGTTTTATGGTTCCGATATTAGCTGGTTTTATTGCGGTTAGTATTGCAGATCGTCCAGGCTTGGCACCAGGTATTATTGGAGGTTTCATTGCTGCAAATGGTAGTTTTTATGGCAGTGAAGCGGGTGCTGGATTTATTGGTGGGATCATCGCTGGTTTTCTTGCTGGTTATATTACGCTAGCTATTAAAAAAATTAAAGTGCCGCAAGCTCTTCAACCTGTTATGCCAATTATATTTATTCCAATTTTAGCAACGTTAATTGTTGGCTTATTATTTGTGTATGTCATTGGTGCGCCGGTTTCACAGGTGTTTGAATCGTTAACAGCATGGCTTGAGGGCATGCAAGGTGCCAGCTCCATTTTATTAGCGCTAATTCTTGGTGCGATGATTGCAGTTGATATGGGGGGACCTTTTAATAAAGTGGCATTTTTATTCGGTTCTGCAATGATTGCAGAAGGAAATTATGAAATCATGGGACCAATTGCGGTAGCCATTTGTATACCACCTCTTGGAATGGGACTAGCTACTTTTATTAATAAAAGAAAGTATCAACCTGCTGAGCAACAAGCAGGAAAGGCAAGCTTTACAATGGGATTATTCGGTATAACAGAGGGAGCTATACCATTTGCTGCCCAAGATCCATTACGTGTTATACCTAGTATCGTGGTCGGATCGATGACAGGATCTATGCTAGCAATGTTAGGTAATGTAGGTGATCGTGTAGCCCACGGTGGTCCGATTGTAGCTGTGTTAGGGGCGGTTGATAATGTACTAATGTTCTTCTTAGCTGCCGTTATTGGTACATTAGTTACAGCTATTTTAGTTAATCTACTAAAAAAGGATGTAGTTAGTTCTACACTCGATAGCCAATCTAACAAACAAACCGAAGCAGTTAATGATCAAATAAGTTCTCTGAACACTAGAAATGAACAAGATAAAAAATTATATATACGTAAGTTAACCGATATTGTAACCGTTGATCTAGTGGATACGGACCTTAAAGGAGCAACAAGAGATGAAGTTATTGATGAATTGATTAACAAAATGGATAGAGATGGTATTCTAAGCGACAAAGAGATATATAGACAGGCTGTTATTGCTAGAGAGAAAGAAGGAACAACTGGTATGGGAATGAACATTGCGATCCCACATGGAAAATCTTCAGCTGTTAATAAACCTGCTGTAGCATTTGGAATAAAACATGATGGTGTTGATTGGAATAGTTTAGATCATACTGCTGCAAAAATAATTTTTATGATTGCGGTCCCTGAAAAGAATGCAGGAGACGAGCATTTGAAAATACTACAAATGCTTTCACGTAAGCTTATGGACGACCAATTCAGAAAACAGCTTTTAGATGTAGCAAATAAAGAAGAGGCATATCAGCTACTAGATGAAATTCAATAAAGTATGTATTTATCCTTCAATTAACTGGCAGTAAGACCCTCATTTAGGGGATCGACTGCAAGTCAAATGTCCGATTAGTTCCAAGGCTTTTAGGTCATACTTTTGTGTTACTAACAATTAGTAGGGGAAAAACAAACCCCCACTAATTGATGTTTCACTTTATAAGGGTGTCTCATACTATTCGTTAGGATACAGGAATGAATTTGAATATGTGGGACACCTGAGTTTTTCGTCAACTAGGAGGCTGAATCGCAGTTTTGGGTAACCTGTTACAACTCGTTCTTACTATTCATTAAATTCTATTGAAAATTATTAACGAAGCTACTTCTAAGTTTGCTATAATGATAGCTATTAATAGCTTCTAGGAGGAATAATTGTGCAATATAGAGAACCCTTATTTTTAAAGCCTGTTTTTCAGGAACGTATTTGGGGTGGGGAAAAATTACGTGATCTATATAACTATAATATCCCTACCAATAAGACAGGGGAGGCTTGGGGAATATCTGCTCACCCTAACGGACCAAGTAGAATTATGAATGGTCCTTTAAAAGGAAAGACTTTGGCGGAAGCTTGGCAAGAACATGGTGAGTTATTTCATAAAGATCCTATGAATAAGGAAGCATATCCGCTATTGGTAAAAATATTAGACGCAGCGAAAGATTTATCTGTTCAAGTACATCCTAATGATGCATACGCACGGTCTGTTGAAGCGCATCCTTATGGTAAAACGGAATGCTGGTATGTATTACAGGCAGAGCCAAATTCTGAAATCATTTTAGGACACCATGCAGACACTAGAGAAGATTTTGAAGCTAGCGTTGATAATGGTGCATGGGATAGTCTCTTAAAAAGCAAAAAAGTAGCAGCAGGGGATTTTATCTATGTACCTAGTGGAACCATTCATGCGATTGGTAAGGGAATTGTGATTCTTGAAACCCAACAGAGCTCTGATATAACATATCGCGTGTACGATTATGATCGGAGAGATGAGAGCGGGAATACAAGAGAACTGCATCTTACACAAGCGAAACAAGTTACGACCGTTCCCCATTATGAGCCTGAGTTAAAACAGCAGGTAGAAAAAATAGCTGATCTGACGATTAAAGAGCTAGTTAGTGAACAGTACTTTACTGTTTATCACTGGGAATTAGTTGGGCAGGTAACTAAACAAATGGATAAGGACTTTCTTCAGTGTAGTGTGATTCGTGGGACTGCTACGCTAACTGTTGATGACAATTCATTTGAAATCGTAAAAGGCGATCACTTTATCATACCTTTTGGAATAGAGAATGTTAAACTAAATGGAAATGCTCAGTTAATCGTTTCGCATACGTAATAAGACTGATTCAGTTAAGGGGGAGAGAGGTTATGTTGGTTGGAGCGATTGAAGCAGGGGGGACAAAGTTTGTCTGTGCGGTAGGAAATGAATCTGGAGAAGTATTGGATAAAGTAACATTTCCTACAAGTGATCCGAAAGAAACGTTACAGCATGTTTATGACTTTTTTTCTTCCTACAACATTAGTTCTTTAGGTGTAGGTAGCTTTGGTCCAGTCGATTTAGATACAACAAGTTCTACCTATGGTATGATACTGAATACGCCTAAACTAAGATGGAAGGAATTTCAGCTACTAGAGCATTTGACAAAGCACTTTTCGATTCCTGTCCATCTGGATACAGATGTAAATGCAGCTGCATTAGGTGAATATATGTATGGGGCTGGAAAGGACGTGAGCAGCTGTTTATATATTACTGTAGGGACAGGGATAGGTGCTGGTTTCGTAAATAATGGAAAAACGTATAAAGGGAAAAGCCATCCGGAAATGGGACATATTCTGGTACAAAAACATGTAGACGATGACTTTCAGGGAGTTTGTCCTTCTCATGGTGCCTGTTTAGAAGGATTGGCATCGGGACCAGCAATTGAAAAAAGGTATGGTCAAAAAGGTCATTTGCTTTCAAATCGTATAGATGTCTGGGAAATAGAGGCCAGTTATCTGGCTCAAGCAATTATGAATTATTCTTTAATACTTTCCCCACAACGAGTGATTATTGGTGGAGGAGTTATGAAGCAGGAACGTTTATATCAACTAATTCGTAAAGCTTTTACCAATCTTATGAATAATTACATAGACGTTGGTGATATCGAACAATTTATAGCTTCACCTAAATTAAAAGATGAACAAGGGGTTAAAGGTGCAATTGCATTAGCAATTGAAAAAGGGAGATAATAACCTTAAACGCTTATCGTTATGACGAACAAGAAGGTAAGAAGTTTTAACGTAATTAAGCAGGTAGTCACCTTGCTGTGATAAACCGCCCCCTATAAGTAAACATTTAGGATCAAATAGTAAAATTATTTGTGCCAGACCCGCAGCTATTTGCTTTGCCCAATTATTGATCATAGAAATACATGCTTGCTCTCCAGATTTTGCACGTTGAAATATTCTCTGGTGTAGTTGCTTCTCCAAATACTTGTTTAATCATTGAACGAAGCGCAGAAGTAGCCGCCCTCTATTCAAAATTGGTTTTCGTGACCGAATCATATAATAAATAGCCAACTGAATTGGCTTGTTGATAATATCCGTCCATTAGTTCGTGATGGTAATAAGCTCCACCGATTCCTGTACCAATTGTAATACAATAAATATGATTTTTATTCATAGGAGAGCCCTTCCAACGTTCTCCTAATAAATTTTTATTTCTCCGTATGTCTGTTGAGATGTACGTTGGGTTTTAATTGGGTATAAATTTCCCGTATATGTCCATCTTAAAAAGAAAGGAAAATTATTCTAACAAAAGTGGTGAAATGTTATGAGGAACAGGGCTATAGGCATTTGTTTTATAATGTTTCTAATGCTGTTTGTACAATTGACAGAGGTAAACGCTGCACCTGATGTAATTGACAAACATACAGAACATAACTGGCAAGAATATCATACGGAAACGTCATTCATAAAAACAGGTACACATGAATATAAGTATTGGAAAAATTTTATGCGCCACAAACGGACATGTGAGATATATCAGAAGTTGAAAACCATTGTATATTATTGTGATGTGCATGATCATGCTAAATCTGAAACAATTCATGAGGGAACAGTTCACAGTGAAAAACACGATTAAACAGTGACGGAGGCGGAGACAAAACACAGCTACTTTACAAAATACGAATAATCTTTTTTATCAATAGGAGTATTATCGGAATCACGTGAGCTTGCCAGCTGATGATTACTTATCATAGGACGATTCGTGAAGTTCTTCGTTTCTGGGCGTTGGATCTGGACGCAGCTCAACACGCACCTATTTATCCACAGAATCAAATTTTATAATTCCCTAGGCTTTAAAAACGAACGATAATTAATATCAAGTAATTATCGTTCATTTTTCTGCTGTTTCTACATTATTTTGTCTAAGCCTCTTTAATATTATTTATCCCGCATATAACTGGCAGTAAGATCCCACTTCAAGCAATAAAGAGAACCTAATATTGGCGAGTAGGGATTAATTGCCAGTAAATATCCGATTGGTTCTAGGGCCTTTAGGTTATACCTTTGTGATACTTACCAAATTCGTGGGATAAACAAACTCCCCACGGATTGAAGTTTCACTTTATCCCATTGTATACGGTATGATAGATGAGTAAAAGGATGGGGGAATAATGATGATAAAGCACTTACAAGATACAGTAACGTTAAATAATGGTGTGGAAATGCCTGGGTTTGGATTAGGTGTATATAAAGTGCAAGATGGACGAACGGTTAAAGAAGCTGTTAAGATTGCAATAAAACATGGTTATAGAAGTATAGACACAGCTTCGTTTTATGACAATGAGACTGGTGTTGGTGAAGCAATTAGAGAATCTGGAGTAGCTCGTAAAGAACTATTTATTACGACAAAGGTTTGGAATGACCAACAAGGTTATGAGCGCACAATGCAGGCTTTTGAAGATAGTATGGAAAAATTAGGATTGGAATACCTTGATCTGTATCTCATTCATTGGCCAGTGAAAGGATTATATAAAGAAACATGGAGGGCAATGGAAAAGCTCTACAAAGATGGTAGGGTTCGTGCAATTGGTGTAAGTAATTTTCATCAGCATCATTTGGAAGATTTGATGAGAGGAAGTACCGTAAAGCCAGTAATTGATCAGGTGGAATATCATCCGCACTTAACACAACAAGAATTACATCATTACTGTAAGAGCAAGAGTATTCAACTTGAAGCATGGTCACCATTAAAAAGAGGTGGACTAATAGAGGATGCGATATTGACAGAAATTGGTAAAAAATATGGAAAGAGTGCGGCTCAGATTATTTTACGGTGGGATCTTCAAAACGATGTTATAACTATCCCTAAATCTACAAAAGAAGAGCGAATTATTGAGAATGCGGCAATATTCGATTTTTCGTTAACGGAAGGTGAAATGAAGCAAATAAGTAGTTTAAATAAAAACGAACGAAGCGGCTCTAATCCTGATAGCTATGATGCATAATAATAGGAACAACCTCTTGATTCATCGTTTCAAGAGGTTTTTTAATTATTCCTAGATAGATTAAAGCTATCTCAATCCGATCTTGTTAGATCAATTAAAGAAATAGTCCGTTCCAACGCGCAGTACCATTTATTTATAATATCCAGAAAAGTCCTCCAACCACTATAAATAAAAGGAGCTTCATACATAAAAGATTTGCAACCAACTTAATCAACCATAAGCAATAGAATCTTATCTCCCCTATCTAGAATATGTCTGATCGAAAATAAATCCCCATGTACGCAAAAAGAAAAAAGAATCTGTTACTGATGTGCATCCGTCTGTTGTGATAATCACTCGCATACAGGTTTTTCGGATTTTCACAAAACGACTTGAATGACGACATTGAATCATCATAATTAAAAAAATTCATTGAACTATTTGATAATTAGTCATATAATAATTCGAAAGAAAGGTGGGGAATCCATTGGAAAAAGATTTACGCATTAAAAGCCACGTGTTTAGTGAGGGAGCAATGAAGGCTCCAAATCGTGCTATGCTAAGGGCTGTGGGATTATCAGATGAAGATTTTCAAAAGCCAATGATCGGTGTAGCCAGTACATGGAGTGAGGTCACCCCGTGTAACATACATATAGATGATCTGGCTGTACAGGCCAAGAAAGGAGCACGTGAAGCAGGCGGTGTTCCTTTAATTTTTAATACAATTACGGTTTCAGATGGAATCTCCATGGGGACACAAGGGATGAGATATTCATTGCCAAGTCGTGATTTGATTGGTGATTCAATAGAAACAGTAGTTGGCGCAGAGAATTTAGATGGATTGGTTGCTATTGGAGCTTGTGATAAGAACATTCCGGGTTGTATGATTGCCATAGCAAATGCAGGAGTACCAGCAGTTTTTGTGTATGGTGGAACCATTGCTCCCGGTTCTGTGAATGGTAAAGATATTGATATCGTTTCAGTATTTGAAGGTGTTGGCAGGCATAACAATGGTGATATTGATGATACGGAATTGCGTTCCATTGAATGTCATGCCTGCCCAGGAGCTGGTGCGTGTGGAGGGATGTATACAGCAAATACAATGGCTTCAGCAATGGAAGCTATTGGTATGAGCTTGCCCGGTAGTTCGTCTAATCCTGCCGAATCCGCCGAAAAAGCAAAAGACTGCAAAGAAGCTGGTAAAGCTGTCTATCATTTGCTTGAAAAAGAAATATTTCCAAAGGATATTATGACGAAAAAAGCATTTGAAAATGCTATAACGGTTGTGATGGCTTTGGGAGGTTCTACAAATGCGATATTACATCTATTAGCTATTGCACATGCTATCGAAGTAGATTTAACAATTGATGATTTTAATCGTATTCAAGAAAAAACTCCTCATTTGGCAGATCTAAAGCCTAGTGGTAAATATGTTATGCAGGATCTTCATCGGGTAGGAGGTGTACAGGCTGTGATGAAGCTACTTTATGAAGCTGGTTATCTCCATGGAGACTGCTTAACAGTAACTGGAAAAACGATTGCTGAGAATTTAGCTGACACACCTTCATTAACAGAAGGGCAGGATGTTATTATGCCTATTAATAAGCCAAAACGTGAAGATGGTCCATTAATTGTATTAAAAGGTAATCTAGCTCCACGCGGTGGTGTTGCGAAGGTATCTGGTGTGAAAGTAAAGCGGCATAGTGGTCCTGCAAGAGTATTTAATACTGAAAAAGAAGCAACAGCAGCGGTAATGAGTAATCAAATTAATGAAGGGGATGTACTTGTTATTCGTTACGTTGGTCCAAAGGGTGGCCCAGGCATGCCAGAAATGCTATCAATCTCTGCAATTTTAGTAGGAAAAGGTTTGGGCGAAAAGGTAGCTTTACTAACAGATGGGAGATTTTCTGGAGGAACACATGGGCTAGTGGTAGGACATATCGCACCAGAAGCGCAAGATGGGGGGCCAATTGCCTTCTTAGCAGAGGGCGATATGGTAACAATAGATTCTGAGAAAAAGGAGATTTCATTTAAGGTTACAGAGAGCGAATTGGAGGCAAGAAAGAAAGAGTGGTTAGCACCCCCATTGTATAAAAAGGGTGTGTTAGGTAAATATGCACATAATGTCTCTTGCTCCTCGCTTGGTGCCGTAACGGACTATTTAACGGAGTAGCAAGACATGAAGCATAAAGTGGATAGGACTTAGCGTAAACACTTGCCTGTATAGACAAACAATAGATTTTTTGAAATCTAACAAAGTTTACAGCAGAAAGAGGCTTCGACAAACGTAATTAAGAGGCAAAAAGCGAACAATGATAGGAACAATTATTGTTCGTTCCCCCCTCTTCATTTTAACTAAAAATTCTGTCATAACCCAGCGTATCGAGATGCTCTTTAGTTTTCTACAAGCTTTTTGATCTATCAGCCTGAATACGATATTACACACTTTCCTCGAGACTTCCTCATGGAAAACACTTCTACAAATATGAATCATTCGATGTTCTGTAAAAATGTGAATAACCAATCAATATATTAGTTAATATAGATTTGGAAAAAGAGCAATTTAAGGCAAATTAATACATTCTGATATATTAATTTAGATTTATGAAAATAAAAAGTTAATTTTTAGGCATATTATGCAATATATTAGAATGTAATCATTTTGTAACATTTCAGAGAAAACAGAAGTGAAAGGTTTGTAAGCGTATACAAGAAAATTCACTAATCAAAAATATCAAAAAACTTTAAAATATCTGTTGACTCTTTGTTTAAAACGGTATATTATTAACGGCAATATTAACTTATAAAAAATTCAAACCTAACAAACACGATAAATAAAGGGTCAGCCAAAAATAAAATATTGTTAACACTATGACGGGAAAAAAGGAATATAACCTGTGTATTCACAGAGATCCAGGGTTGCTGCGAGCCTGGAAGTACACTATATTCTGACATCATCTCTGAGTGCCGGACTGAACGGGGTTACTTAATAGGCCGGCCAGGTGCAATATCTGTACCTGTTATCTAAGGGGGCCAATATATTGGTCCCCATGAGTTGGTATTCGCAAGAGTACTAAGAATCTGGGTGGTACCGTGAAAAGAAGACGCTTTTCTCCCCATATAATCTGTAAACATGTATGCAGTTATGGGGATTCAAGGCGTCTTTTTTTTATCCCGCATATAATTGGCAATAAGCCCCCAATTCAAGCAATAAAGTGAAGACAATATGGATAAGAGGGGGAATAACTGCCAGTAAATATCCGATTGGTTCAAGGGCCTTCAGGTCATACCCTTGTGTACTAACAATCAGTGGATGATAAACAAACCCCCTACTGATTGAAGTTTCACTTTATTAGATTTGTTTAAGTAGGTTAAAAGGCAATAAGAATACCTTGGCCAGTATGGATGGGCAGGATTTCTTTATAAATTAGTTATTAAAAGGAGGCATGCAGCAGTGAAAGTTCAGGCAAAGCATGATGTGGGAAGTACAAAAAAAACATTAACGGGTGCTGATGTGTTAATTCATGCATTAGTCGATGCTGGAGTAGATACGATTTTTGGTTATCCTGGTGGAGCTGTGTTACCTATCTACGATGCTATCTATCGGAGCGAAGCAAGTTTCGAACATGTACTTTCCCGGCATGAGCAAGGATCGATTCATGCAGCCGAAGGGTATGCACGAGTTACGGGTAAGCCAGGGGTAGTAATAGCTACATCGGGACCAGGCGCAACGAATTTAATAACTGGAATTACGGATGCAATGATGGATTCTTTGCCAATTGTTATTTTCACTGGTCAAGTGGCAAGTAATGTTATTGGTACAGATGCATTTCAAGAAGCAGACGTAATGGGAATTACTACTCCTATTACGAAGTACAATTATCAAGTTAAAGAACTATCAGAGCTGCCAAAGGTTGTGAAGGAAGCATTTCATATAGCATCTACAGGTAGGCCTGGCCCTGTTGTTGTCGACATACCAAAAGATGTTTCGGCAGAGCTTTCATCGGCTGTACATGAGGCAACATTTGAACTACCAGGTTACCAACCAAATAAAACGCCAAATCCATTGCAGATTATTAAACTTGCCGATGCATTGAGTCGTGCTAAGCGGCCACTTGTTTTAGCCGGTGCTGGTATCCTCTTTGCTGAAGCTACAGAGGAATTAAAGGAATTAGTGGAAAGGTATCAGCTTCCAGTTATTAATACGTTACTTGGGCTAGGAGGGTTTCCAGGTTCACATGAACTGTTCTTAGGAATGGGTGGGATGCATGGGACCTATGCAGCAAATATGGGAATGTACGAATGTGACTTATTAATAAATATTGGTGCTCGGTTCGATGACCGCTTAACAGGAAGCTTAGAGCACTTTGCTCCAAAAGCTAGAATAGCTCATATTGATATCGATCCAGCCGAAATTGGGAAGAATGTGCAGACAGAAATACCGGTGGTAGCTGATGCAAAAGAAGCGTTGCAGGCATTGTTGCTTCGTTCAATTACTTTTCCTGATCATCAAGATTGGAAAGTAAAACTAACACGTTATAAACAGGACTATCCGCTTTGGTATGAGCGGTCGGATAAAGAAATATCACCACAATGGCTGCTAGAAACGGTTCATCGTTTAACTCAAGGAGAAGCCATCGTAACCACAGATGTAGGGCAGCATCAAATGTGGGCGGCTCAATATTATTCGTTTGAAAAACCGAATCGTTGGGTAACATCTGGAGGACTTGGCACGATGGGATTCGGGTTCCCTGCCGCGATTGGTGCACAGTTGGGGGAACCAAATCAATTAGTGGTTTCTATTGTAGGTGATGGTGGCTTTCAAATGACTGCTCAGGAATTAGCAGTTGTAAAAGAGCGGAAATTACCAATCAAAATAATAATTGTAAATAATCAAGCACTAGGAATGGTAAGACAATGGCAAGAAAGCTTTTATGAGGAAAGGTATTCTGAATCATTGTTTATGGAGAATCCCGATTTTATAAAGTTTGCTGAGAGTTATGGAATTCATGGGATGAGTGTTGATAAAGAAACAGAAGTCATAGACGTATTAAAAAAGGCTTTCTCTTTTAATGGCCCAGTACTAGTAGATTGTCGAGTAGTGCAGCAGGAGTGTGTATATCCTATGATCGCACCAGGAAAAGGAATTCATGAAATGATTGGGGTGAGCAAATGAGGCGTATTATCATTGCAACAGTACAAAATCGAGGTGGCGTACTGAATCGAATAACAGGTATGCTTCATAAGCGACAATTCAATATCGAAAGTATTTCTGTAGGCAGCTCAGAAACAGAAGGAATTTCAAAAATGACCTTTGTTGTTGACGTAAAAGACCATCAAAAGCTTGAACAGCTAACGAAACAATTGAATAAACAAATCGATGTATTAAAAGTTTCCGATATAACGGAGAGGGCCATCGTTGCTAGAGAATTAGCCCTGATAAAGGTTGGTGGAAGTGGTCAACTCCGCGCGGAGGTCCAAGGTATTATTACACCATTCCGTGCTTCCGTCATTGACGTAAGTAAAGATAGTCTAACAATTCAAGTTACCGGAAGACCGGATAAGGTAGAAGCATTAATCGCACTGCTTCGACCATATGGAATTAAGGAACTAACAAAAACTGGTGTAACTGCCTTCTTAAGAGGGCAACAGCCCTCGCAAGTTGCTGAAATAAATTCATTTACTATTTAATTTGAGGAGGAAATGAAAATGTCAAAAGTGCTTTATGAAAAAGATGTAAAAACAGAGGTTTTGAAGGAGAAAAAAATTGCCATAATTGGGTATGGGTCACAAGGTCATGCTCACGCTCTTAATCTACGAGAGAGTGGATATGAAGTAGTCGTTGGCTTGCGTCCTGGGAACTCACAGGTTAAGGCTGAAAAAGATGGGTTTACTGTACTTTCTGTTGCAGAAGCTGTTAAACAATCTGATGTTGTCATGATTTTACTTCCTGATGAGTTGCAAACCGCTGTATATAAAGAAAGCATAGAAGAAAACTTAGAGGCTGGTAATGCAATAGCATTCGCGCATGGTTTTAATATTCATTTTAATCAGATCGTTCCTCCGTCTAATGTGGATGTATTTCTAGTAGCACCAAAGGGTCCAGGGCATTTGGTACGTCGTACGTATGAGGAAGGAGCAGGAGTACCTGCATTATACGGTGTTTTTCAAGATGTATCAGGGGAAGCCACTGAATTAGCACTTGCTTATGCACAGGGGATTGGAGCAGCGAGAGCAGGGATTTTGGAAACATCGTTCCAAGAAGAAACAGAAACAGATCTTTTCGGTGAGCAGGCTGTGTTATGTGGTGGACTGACAAGTCTTGTAAAAGCAGGGTTTGAAACATTAACGGAAGCTGGTTATCAGCCAGAAGTAGCTTATTTTGAATGCTTACATGAAATGAAGCTTATCGTTGATCTTCTTTATGAAGGTGGATTAGAAAATATGCGTTATTCTATTTCAGATACTGCACAATGGGGTGACTTCGTTTCTGGACCAAGAATTATTAATGATGAGACAAAGCAACGTATGAAAGAAATTTTATCAGAAGTACAATCTGGAGCGTTTGCCAAAGGCTGGATCTCGGAGAATCAAGCAAATCGTCCACAATTTACAGCAATAAACGCTAAAGAAAATCAGCATCCAATAGAAAAAGTAGGGAAGGAGTTACGAGAGTTAATGCCTTTTGTTAAACAGCCATTGCAAACCGACCAAAAGAAACAAAAGGATGTGAAGGTTCATGTCACAAATTAAAATTTTCGATACGACATTGAGAGATGGAGAACAATCACCGGGTGTCAATCTAAATCAACTTGAAAAGCTGGAAATTGCAAAGCAGTTAGAACGATTTGGTGTAGATCGAATGGAGGCTGGTTTTCCCGCCTCTTCCAAAGGAGATTTTCAAGCTGTTAAGGCAATTGCCGATACCATCAAGCATACGTCCGTAACAGGCTTAGCTAGAACTGTGCAGTCGGATATTGATATCGCTTGGGAGGCATTAAAAGGTGCGGATGAACCATGTCTGCATATCTTTCTTGCTACTTCACCAATTCATATGACATACAAATTAAAGAAAACGCCAGATGATGTAATTGAAACAGCGGTAAATATGGTCTCCTATGCAAGGAAGAAGTTTCCACAAGTAGAATGGTCAGCTGAGGATGCATCCCGATCAGATTTGAGCTTTTTGGCTCAGATAATCGAAAGGGTGATTGATGCGGGAGCAACCGTAATTAACTTACCAGATACAGTTGGTTATACGACACCGAAAGAATATGGCAGCATGTTTCAATTTATCCGTTCTTCTGTGCCTAATATCGACCGAGTAACATTATCCTGTCACTGTCATAATGACCTCGGTATGGCAGTTGCTAACTCAATTGCTGCTGTCGAAAATGGTGCAACACAGGTGGAAGGCACGATTAATGGGATCGGTGAGCGAGCAGGAAATGCATCTCTGGAAGAAATTGCTGTAGCATTGAAGATTCGCTCAGACTATTATCCGTATGCTACGAATCTAAATTTACAAGAGATTAAGCGTACTAGTGATATGGTTGCTAAGCTAACGGGAATGTATATTCAAGCGAATAAAGCGGTTGTAGGAAGGAATGCGTTCGCACATGAATCAGGTATTCATCAAGATGGTGTTTTAAAACACGCATCCACCTATGAAATTATTACACCTGAGCTCGTAGGTGTTAATGCTAACACGCTATTTTTAGGGAAACATTCTGGTCGCCATGCTTTTAAGGATAAAATCAAAGAGCTTGGAATAAATGTATCTGAAGAAAATATTAAAAAGGCGTTTGATTTATTTAAACAGCTTACTGATCACAAAAAAGAAGTCACGGATGATGATATTTTTACCATTGTCACAGAAGTGCAAACAGACACAGCATCAGTCGATAAATACCAGCTAAAATTATTTCAATTACAATATGGCTCCAATAATATCCCAACAGCTGCTGTTGAGTTAATAACCCCTACAGGCAAAACGGTTAAAACAGCATGTACTGGTCAGGGGAGTGTGGAAGCTTTATATAAAACATTAGACACGTTAACAGAAGAAAATACGAGATTAATTGATTATCAGCTAAATTCTGTAGGTGGAGGAAAGGATGCATTAGCAGAATCACGGGTACAGTTACTTGTGAATGGAGAAACGGTTAACGGCAGAGGTTCTGCACAGGATGTAATGGAAGCATCGGTGCAAGCATACTTGAATGCGGTCAATCGATTTATCATCCAGCATCAAAATTCCAATAAAGCAGAGGTAGTAAAATAAATTTTTAAACAGGAAGGAGGCGTAATGATGAAGAGACATATTGTTATGTTACCTGGTGATGGAATTGGTAAAGAAATAATGGGATCTGCAAAAATCGTCCTGCAAACCATTGCAACAGAGTTCGGTCATCAGTTTACTTTTGCAGAGCATGCCATTGGCGGTAGTGCAATTGACCAATTTCAGACACCATTACCAGACACAACGGTAAAAGCTTGTGAGGAAGCGGATGCCATTTTATTAGGAGCTGTTGGTGGTGAAAAGTGGGATTCATTACCTGGAGATCAACGACCTGAAAAAGGACTATTAGGAATACGTAAAGCACTAGGCTTATTTGCCAATCTAAGACCTATAAAGGGGTTTTTACCATTACTTCATGCTTCTCCATTAAAGGAGGAGGTAATAAAGGGTAGTGATATTCTAATCATTCGAGAATTAACGGGTGGACTTTATTTTGGTGAGCCAAAGGGACGAATCGAAAAAGGGAATGCTGTGGTAGATACGTTATATTATCACCGAACTGAGATGGAACGGATTATTGATAAAGCTTTTCAAAGTGCACAGCATAGGAACAAAAAATTGACATCTGTCGATAAAGCCAATGTTCTAGAGTCAAGTCGTTTTTGGCGAGAAATCGTTGAAGCAAAACGTAAAGAATATCCAGATGTCGCGGTTGAGCATTTATTAGTTGATGCAGCAGCAATGAAATTAATCACCCAACCGAATCAATTTGATGTGATAGTCACAGAAAACCTATTTGGTGATATTCTTAGTGACGAAGCTTCTGTGCTAACTGGTTCTTTAGGGATGCTACCATCAGCGAGTATTCGTACGGATGGTATTGGACTTTATGAGCCAGTTCATGGATCAGCGCCAGACATTGCTGGTAAAGGAATTGCCAACCCATTAGGAATGATTTTATCTGCGGCCCTTATGCTACGCCATTCGTTTGACATGCACGAAGAGCCAGATGAAATTGAAAGAGCTGTACAGACTAGTCTAGATCAAGGGTATTATACAGCTGATTTGGCCATTGAGGATGGGATAGTAGTTAGCACAAAGGAAATGACTGATATCGTGATTGGAAACCTGTCTACGAATAGTGTTTCTAATTGTATTTGTAATTCCTATGCCTGAGATGGAGGTGTAAAATGATGGGCCGGTCAAAAACAATTATTGAAAAAATTTGGGAAAAACATGTGGTTTATCAAGAGCAAGAAAAACCAGATCTTCTTTATATCGACTTGCATTTAATTCATGAAGTGACTTCTCCACAGGCTTTTGAAGGTCTGCGGATAAACAAACGAAAGGTACGAAGACCTGACTTGACTTTTGCAACGATGGATCATAATGTACCGACGAGAAATCGAGATGTAATAAAAGATGAGATATCCCGTAAACAGATGGAAACATTAAAGGAAAATTGTCAGGAAAATAATATTCCATTAGCAGATATGTTTCATCCAGATCAAGGTATAGTCCATGTTATTGGACCTGAACTAGGTCTAACGCAGCCTGGTAAAACCATTGTCTGTGGTGATAGTCATACTTCTACACACGGTGCTTTTGGGGCGTTAGCTTTTGGAATTGGAACAAGTGAAGTAGAGCATGTTTTAGCAACACAAACGATTTGGCAAGAACGTCCAAAAACGTTAAATGTGCATGTAGAAGGTGATCTTGGTGCAGGAGTAACAGCAAAGGATTTAATTCTTGCAATTATTGCGAAATTTGGTGTTCGTTTTGGTACTGGATACGTGATGGAGTATACAGGCGAAGCAATTCGTAACCTTTCTATGGAAGGAAGAATGACAGTATGTAATATGTCAATTGAAGCAGGTGCAAGGGCTGGCTTGATCAGTCCTGATGAAACTACAGTTGAATTTTTACGAGGAAGGGTTCATGTACCAAAGGATGAAGCCTTCACAACTATAGCTCAGGACTGGTTAGCTTTAGCAACAGATGATGGAGCGGTTTATGACAAGACAGTAACAATCCGCGGTGACGAAGTGGAGCCGCAGGTAACTTGGGGAACGAATCCAGGAATGTGTGTACCGGTTAGTGGAACAACTCCAAATTTGAATGACTTGGAATATAAGCAAGATGTTGAACGTGCCCTACATTACATGGGATTAAACGAAAATCAACCAATTTCCTCTATTCATATTGATCATGTATTTATCGGTTCTTGTACAAATTCGCGCTTAAGTGATTTGCGAAGGGCTGCGGAAATTGTTAAAGGAAAACATGTTCACGCTAATGTTAGAGCTATTGTTGTGCCAGGTTCATTTAGCATAAAGAGGCAGGCAGAACAGGAAGGATTAGATAAAATCTTTCAGGATGCTGGATTTGAATGGCGAGAAGCTGGATGTAGCATGTGCCTTGCGATGAATGATGATATCGTTCCTCCGGAGGGGAGATGTGCCTCTACATCAAATCGTAATTTTGAAGGAAGACAGGGAAATGGTGCACGTACACATCTTGTAAGTCCAGAAATGGCAGCGGCAGCAGCTATTGAAGGACATTTTGTAGACGTTCGCAATTATGCAGGTGTGGCGTTGTAAGGAGGGAAAAAGTTGAAAGCGATCAAAAACCATACAGGACTTGTGTATCCATTGAATCGAACAAATATTGATACTGATCAAATTATTCCAAAGCAGTTTTTAAAACGAATTGAGCGCACAGGATTCGGTCAGTTTTTATTCTATCATTGGCGATTTGATGACGAAGGAAATAAACGCCAAGACTTTAGTCTTAATAAGGAGCGTTATCAACATGCATCGATTTTAGTGGCAGGAGAAAATTTTGGTTGTGGATCTTCTAGAGAGCACGCTCCATGGGCATTGCTAGACTATGGTTTTCGAGTAATTATCGCTCCAAGCTTTGCAGATATATTTTATAATAATGCTTTAAAGAACGGAATTATCTTAATTAAGATAGAAGAAGAGCAGGTAAAGCAATGGCTTGAAGAAGCAGACATTGGGAATCTATCGTTATCAATAGATTTGGAAGATCAAAAAATATTTGAGGGAAATAAGGAATATCATTTCCAGATACCCGCATATCATAAGGAGAAACTATTAAATGGTTGGGATGATATCGCCTTAACGCTTCTGCATGAAGAAAAGATTGAAATCTATGAGAATAGCAATAATTGATCATACAACGAGCAAACATACAAGGAGAGTGAAGGAATTGGGAATTGCTTAACAGGTGAAAAGGTTCACACCGCCATGCAGCGACTGACTCCAATCGTGCATCGGACACCACTATTAACTTCGCAAACAACAAATAATTTCGTTGGTAAACATGTCTATTTCAAGATGGAGAATCAACAGAAAACGGGCGCCTTTAAGTTTAGAGGAGCTACGTTTAAGTTGATGCAACTGACAAAGGAACAATTAAAAAGAGGAGTTATTACTGCGTCAGCAGGGAATCACGCGCAAGGCGTTGCGTATGCAGCGGCTAAACTTGGAACGAAGGCTACCATTTACATGGCGGAGAAAACACCTTTAGCCAAAGTTAATGCAACACGCAACTATGGTGCTCAAGTGGTTCTAACGGGAGAAACCTTTCAGGAGGCATATGAAGCTTCATTAAAAAAACAAATGCAGACTGGGTCGGTTTATATTCATCCTTTTGATGATTATGATGTAATGGCAGGTCAAGGAACTATCGCCATGGAAATGCTCAGGCAAGAAGATCGAATGGATACAATTCTTGTACCAGTCGGCGGTGGAGGCTTAATAAGTGGAATAGCAATCGCTGCTAAGTATGTGAATCGCAATATCAAAATTATTGGGGTGCAAGCTAGCGGGGCAGCTGCCATATATGATAGTTTTCATTCAGATCGAATACAAAATTTAAAATCGGTGGATACCATTGCAGAGGGAATTGCTGTGAAAAAGCCTGGTAAACGAACCTTGCCACTTATTAAGAAGTATGTTGATGATCTTGTGACTGTTTCGGACGAAGAAATTGCTGCAGCAATTGTCTATATGCTTGAGCGTAACAAGACGTTAATGGAAGGAGCGGGAGCAGCAACATTAGCAGCATTGTTTGCCCATAATAATCAAATCAAATCACGACACTGTGGGCTAATTGTTAGTGGTGGGAATATGGATATTGGTGCAATGGCCAACATTCAGCAGCTGGCCAATCGTTTACACCATCCGGTATTAGTAAATTCTTAATTATAAATCGTTGGGTGAGGTAGATATATTCTGGGATTTTTTCCTTGTTCGAAAAAAATCCGCGGCAAAAGTACGAGCTGAAGATCCCGCAGGAAAGCGAAGCATTTTGACTAAGCGATGAATGAACTATCTATCTCTAAAACAAAAACCCAAACTTTATCTAAATGATTTCAGATAAGGTTTGGGTTTTTTATCTTAGTCTAGGAAATGATAAAATTTGCCCATGTGAATAAATAGACGCGTGTTGAGCCGCGTCGTCCAGCACAAGCACCCAGAAACGAGGCGACTTCATAAATCGCTCTAATCTAAGTCATCATCGGCTCGCAAGCTCACCATGATTCCTTTATGTTCGTTGACTCGCTCCAGTCACACGTTTCAAATCGGGCGCTTGCACTTTTGTTCCTAAAGATTCTTTTGTCCTAGCCTCAAGCTTTTTCAGGGTTATACGAAAAATTGATGTAGTGGTTAAGCTCAATAAGTAAGTGTTTCTTTTGCTGCAATTTCTTTTATCCCACCTATAAATGGCAGTAAGACCTCCATTTCAAGCAGTAAAGTGAAACGAATGTTGGTAGTAGGAGGATAGCTGCCAGTATATGTTCGATTGGTTCAAAGGCCTTTAGGTCATCCTCTTGTGGTATTAACCATCCGTGGAGATAATCAAAACCCTCAACCGATTGAAGTTTCACTTTATCGTTACATGTTATACGATATCTTTTTGGATTGAAACATGTAATCCCCGTAATTTAAATAAAAGCTGGCCATCGAGACGTTTTGACAACCTGAAGATTTATCATGATTCCTTTATTGAAGGTATCGTTAAAGCTTTTGACCATAATACTTATCCAAAGAAAAGCCTCTACCTAAAATCTCCGATGCATTAATAAAGATGACAAAGGAATCCGGTTCGTCTCTTTGTAAAATTTTCTTTAAATGAAAGGCTTCTTGTTGTTCAGCTACACAAAGTATCATTGTTTTATCGCTATGTGAATACCCTCCAACTGAACGAACCTTTGTCAACCCACGATCAATTTCGTCACGGATTAGTGACTGAATATGTTGCTCTTTTTCCGTAATAATTAATATTAGTTTGGTAGCTGAAGTTTGTAGCTGCACAATATCGATCGTTTTGCTTGTAATGTAAATACACATGAGCGCAAATAGGGTTAATTCTAGGTTAAATACAATAATGGATGAGATAACAACAAAACCGTCAACAATGAGTTGTGAATAACCGCTTGATAGGCCTGTGAATTTCTTTACAATTTGAGCAATTGCTGCTGTACCCCCAGTAGAACCATTACCTTTATAAACAATGCCTAGACCTATTCCGAGAATAATTCCTCCATAGATAGCTCCTAGAATTGGGTTTGTTATCGTATACGGAATATTAGCACTTGCCCATATTATAAACGGTACCCAAAATGTTCCTACTAATGTCTTCCAACTGAAATCTTTTCCAAGTGTTAGCCAGCCGATAATAAAGATAGGGATATTTATTAGAAGCTGCGTATAAGCTGGGCTTAAGGAATACATTTCAAAGAGAATTGTGCTAATCCCAGAAATACCACCTGCAGCTAACTTTGAGGGTAGCAAAAATAAATTATAGGATAGAGCAACAAGTGTAGCTCCAAAAATAATTTGCGCATAAGATAATACGGTTTTATTTATGTGTTTTGTAATTCCTGACATAACAAAAGATCCTTTCCTGATAGCCTAGTAACGGATTTATTCTATCATGAAGGATCTATACTGTCGAACTTTGACATAGAAAATAGTCTGTTAAGTATTTATCACACCTTTAATTGGCGGTAATACCACCCAATTCAACAAGAAAGTGAAAGTACTATTGGTAAGTGGGAGATTAACTGCCAGTAAAGTCCAATTGGTTCAAAGGCCTTTAGGTCATACTCTTGTGGTACTAACCATCCGTGGGGATAAACAAAACCCCCAAACTTATTGAAGCTTTCACTTTATAGGAGTACTCTCACGTTGGAAATTTCTTTTACATATTTAACAAAGTTTTAATTATTTTTCACCCCTGGTAAAAGTGGATATACACGTTTAGAACAAACATGGCTTCTTACGGAGTTTCGCTATTGCTTTTCCAGCAGGGCGAGGAAGACCGCTCTGCTAGACATGGCACGAAGAAAATGCCTAGATCATTTTTGAGAAGGCTTCCTGCTTCTCTACTGTTCTTTAGCGATTCCCAGTCTTTGACGGAATTCGGGTATACTTTTCATCGCCCGTTCGTAAATCTAAACTCCTGCAAGCTCACGATAAAAAGCAGTGGAATAATAACTATTATTGCATAACCGCGGACCTTCTTGTCTGAATATGTTCGATGACATTATCTGTGAAATCAGCCGTTACTTTGGATAAAAATGGTCTTAAGCAAGAGTTAATCATCGAACCAGCAATGCCCTTAGCTGTTATAGAGAGTGAACCTGTCATTTTCGTTTGATTTTCTGCTAGTTTATGGGCTTGAAAATAGCCGCTTCCTTTGACATGGTTGTTCGTACTAGCTAAAGTGAATGCTATTTTATTCGGATTTTGCCATTCCGTGACGGATAATGATAATCGAACACTTTTTTCCATAAAGCCAATATCTCCTTTGCATATCCAAATCGATTGTTTAGCATTTATCATCGTATGTTGCTGATATCCTGGAACGAGGCTAGCCCAATTATTGATATCGTTAACAAAGTCCCATATTTCTTCAATAGGAATATCTACCTTTCGTTCACAAATACTGCTTGGCAAAGCAACATTACCTCCCCATAAACCTAAAGTGATGATACACCCTTTCAAGTATATGCAATAACTCCTTAATTAGAATAAAAGCTTCCATTTTAGTGAATCCAAATATTCGTATTACAGATCACCTGATATTTTGCTTGCTATTTAACGACCAACGTTTCTTTCCTCTGTCTACGATAAGCGGATGGTGTTTGATTTGTAGCCCGTTTAAATGCTTGTGTGAAAAACGATTGAGAAGAGAAGCCGGTGAATTCAGCAATATTACCAATGTGATAGTCTGTTGTATCTAATAGTATTTTTGCTTCTCGTATACGTACTTGATTTAGATATTCAATTGGTGATATTCCCATATCTTTTTTAAATGTATGTGCCAAATAATATTTATTGATATGCCCGATTTCTGCCAATGTATCAAGGGTGATTGGTTCTCTGTAATTCTGATTTATATAGTACATAATAAATGCGGCGGCTTTGTTGATATTTTTGGGTTCTGTTTTTTGAATTTCTAACATTTTGCCTCTTCGAAGCTTTACCATCAAGATTTCAATGATATTTTGGCAGATAACTTCATACTCTTCATTCCCTTGCTGCACTTCGTTAAGTAAACTATGCAGGTAGAAGAGAATATTCTCACGATCGCCCTGATAAGTATATAAGCCCATTTGCGAACTATTTTCTTTAACATGAGCAAAGGTTAGTCCTTCAATTCCTAGAGCAATATATTCAAGTGAGTCGTACAGATTGGATTTTTCGGTATGTTCAACATTTGGATTTATTATTACTAAATCATTTTCTTTAACTGGAATTTCATGATTGGAAAGCAGAAATGATCCTTTACCTTTAACGATATAAAATAATTCTGTAAAGTGATGGGTGTGCTTTGTACTATGCCAGCCTCGGTCGTATTCTGAATGTGTGATATAAAGTAATTTAAATGGCACATTTCTTGTAGCAAATTCCTTCACTTTATAAACTTCGTAGGACATTGCTCCACCCCTTACTATTATTTGAAATTTCTATCAATTATTAATTTTATAGGAGTAAAGCTTAAAAAGCAATATTTATAAAAAAGTCAACAAGATGTTGATTGTGTAAGCGTTTTAATATAGGTACGATAAAGATATATTATTATTAAATAAGGGGGTTTACGTATCGTGAAAAACAAGAAATCGATAATATTAATCTCTTTTCTATTTGTAGGACTTATCTTAGCGGCTTGCTCAGGAGGAGAGGATGTTAATTCAAAGGAATCAGAGGAGAGTGGAGGTGGCAAAGAAACAACCTTACATGTTGCTGCCTTAGAGTCAGCTTATGGAACTGAAATGTGGGACCAGATTGCTGAATCGTATGAGGCAGCTAATAAAAATATTAATATTGAATTAACAATTGAAAAGAATCTAGAGGAAGTAATTCGACCTAATATGCAGGCAGGTGAGTATCCAGACGTATTATTACTGGCTACCAATAGACCAGAGGCATTGACGGAAACATTAATTAAAGAAAATGGTCTAGAAAATATAAGCGATGTATTGAATATGAACATACCAACCGAAAAAGTGACAGTTAATAAAAAACTTTTAGATGGATTTACCGATACGCTTGCAACTAATCCATATGCTAATGGTGAGACCTATCTAGCTCCAATGTTCTATAGTCCAACTGGATTATTCTTTAATGCTGGACTATTTGAAGAAAAAGGCTGGAAAGTTCCTGAAACATGGGATGAAATGTGGGAGCTAGGTGAAAAAGCGAAAAAAGAAGGTATCTCTTTGTTTACGTATCCTACAACAGGGTATTTTGATACTTTAGTTGGCTCCATGCTTTATGCTGCAGGTGGTCCGGAGTTTTACAATGCTGCAATGACTTATGAGGACGGAATTTGGGAAACAGAAGAGGCATCTCAAGTATTACAAACGATAGAAAAATTAGCAGAGTATACGCATTCGGACACTGTTGCAAATGCAAATCCGAATGATTTCACAAAAAACCAGCAATTCATCCTAGATAACAAAGCATTATTTATGCCGAACGGTAATTGGGTTGTAGATGAAATGAAAGAAGCTCCACGTTCAAAAAATTTCCAATGGGGGATGACATCTATACCCGCATTTGAGAAAAGTGGTGATCGTTATGCATTCACATTCTTTGAACAAATTTGGATTCCAGCTGCAGCTAAACATAAGGATGAAGCGAAGGAATTTATAACATATATGTATTCTGATGAAGCAGCATCTATCTTCCTTGATGCTGGTGCAGTACAACCAATTAATGGTATTACGAAAAAGCTAGAGGGACAGAAACAAACATTTTATAGCATTTATGAAGAGGAAGGAGCGCTTCCAGCAATGGGGACATTTGCTTCTACAGAACCTGTACCAGGAGCGAGCATGGGGGATACACTGTACGGAACAATTGACAGTGTAATGAGTGGTGAAACTTCTTTCGAAGAGTGGCAAGCCGAAATGGAAGAAGTAAGTGATAAGCTAAGACCGGCTATGAACTAATCCAAAGCTATATAGGGGGTTCTGATCGCTTATTAGTTGATGATAATAGAACGGTAAGCTTGTTTGATTTCTTACCGTTTTTATTAGATGAATCCATCATGAGAAATGGATGTAAGAAATAGTTTACCCCGCATGTAACTGGCAGTAAGATCCCACTTCAAGTAATAAAGCGAAACCAATATTGGTGAGGGGAGGATCAACTGCCAGTAAATGTCCGATTGGTTCAAGGGCCTTTAGGTTATACCCTTATGTTATTAACAATCAGTGAGGGATAGACAAAATCCCATTAATTGAAGTTTCCCTTTATTATTTTTTAGATGTTTAGCCTGAATGAATTTCACTTTGTTGGGACCAAAAAGAGGTGAACATTTTTGAGTAAAACGAAATCACGAAATATATTTATCGGAGTATGTGTAATACCAGCTCTCATTTTGATGGTTATTTTTATGTTTATACCAACATTTGAGGTTTTTCGGATGTCTTTGTACCGCTGGGGTGGATTTTCAAATACACAACAATTTGTCGGTTTGGATAATTTTAGACTTCTATGGAATGATATGAATTTCATTCGATCATTTCAGAATTCTATTCTCTTAATAGTTGTAGTAGCAATTCTTACATTTATTTTTGCAGTGTTTTTTGCAGCTATTCTAACAAAAGAGAAGGTCAGAGGAGGAAACTTTTTTCGAGTCATCTTTTATATTCCAAATATACTATCCATTGTAGTTATAGCTGGTATATTTTCAGCCATATATGATCCTTCCAATGGATTGTTAAATAGTGTTTTAGGAATGTTTCAATTAGATACATTTCAGCAAATGTGGCTAGGTGATCAGAAAATAGTTATCTATAGTCTTGCGGGTGCTCTAGTCTGGCAAGCCATTGGTTATTATATGGTTATGTATATGTCAAGTATGGCTAGTATACCAGCTAGCTTCTATGAGGCGGCGTCATTGGAGGGAGCAAGTAAATTAAAACAATTTACCAGCATTACATTACCATTGATATGGAATAATATTCGAACAACATTAACATTTTATATCATCAGCACGATTAATCTAAGCTTCTTGTTAGTTAAGGCATTGACAGGTGGAGGACCTGACGGATCAACAGAAGTATTCCTATCCTATATGTATGACCAAGCCTATGGTAATTCTACCTTTGGCTATGGAATGGCAATTGGTGTAGTAGTGTTTATTTTTTCTTTTACCTTAGCAGCGATTGTAAGTCACATCACGAAACGTGACGTCTTAGAGTATTAAGGGGGTGCTAATATCTCATGAAAGATTCAAAGGAACGGAGTACCGATGCTCTATATAAACTATTTATCTATGTAGCTTTAATTACCTTAGCGGTTTCAATTGTTATACCAGTTGCCTGGGTATTCCTTGCTGCTATTAAAGAAAACGTCGAGTTTTATGGAAGCCCATGGAGCTTACCACATGGTTTTCATTTTCAAAATTTTATAGAAGCATTTCAGGAAGCGCGAATGGGAGAATATCTGTTTAATTCAATAATGGTTACCGTATTAGCTTTATTCATTTTGCTAGTAATAGCCTTACCAGCGGCGTATGTCTTATCCAGGTTTAGTTTTAGAGGGAATAAATTATTAAACATGATTGTTAAAGCAGGGTTATTCATTAATGTCAGCTATATTACTGTGCCAATTTTCTTAATGCTCTTAGATTTGGATATGGGATTAAAGAGTTTAATAGATAATGGATTTTTATTAAACAATCGTGCTGTACTTGCACTCGTTTATGCCGCAACTGCTTTACCATTTACGATTTATCTTCTATCAAGCTATTTTCAGACATTGCCTTCTGATTTTGAAGAAGCCGCTAGTATTGATGGTGCAGGATATTATCGCACCATGTTTTCCATTATGTTGCCGATGGCAATGCCAAGTATTGTTATCGTCATTCTTTTTAATTTCTTGTTATTTTGGAATGAATATATTATGGCACTTACACTAATGCCAGGAGGGAATCAAACGCTGCCAGTTGGTTTGTTAAACTTAATGGCTGCTGAACGATCAGCTGTTAACTATGGTCCAATGTATGCGGGAATGGTAATTGTTATGTTACCGACATTAATTTTATATATTATCGTGCAAAAGCGCTTAACACAAGGAATGACTGTAGGAGGAGTGAAAGGGTAGGTGTCACAATTGAAAAAGTTAACCGGAAGAGTTACGCTACCGAGTCAACAGAATTTTTTGGAGGAAACAAAAGAATTAATGGATCGCTGGGGAGCAGATGCGCTTCGAGATAGTGATGGGACAAAATTAGATGAAGAAATCAAACAATTAGATGCGAAAATCTACACGACTTACTTTGTAGCACGTAGTCATAATGACTTTGCTAAACAGCATCCAGAGGAAATGCAACAGCTATATTTAATGTCACAATATAATACAGCAATAGACACTGAGCTGGAAGTGTCTTTCTTGACAGGATATTTTGAAGAGCAGATTCAACCAGATTATTTGCATGACCCTAAAAAGTGGTGGGAAGTAATCGATAGGACTACTGGTGAGGTTGTGCCAGCAAATCATTGGATAGTAAAAAAGGAGACAAATAGCTTACTTATATTTAAAGCCAAACCATGGCATGAATATACGGTTTCATTCTTAGCATTTATGAAATGGGATCCGACACAAATGTATAATCATATAACGAACGATTGGAGAGATAAGCCACATGAAATTCCATTCGATGTTCGGCAGCCTCATTCTAAACAATTTATGCGCAATTATTTAAAAACCTGGCTAGCAGAAAATCCAGCAACTGATGTTGTTCGCTTTACGACGTTTTTTTATCACTTTACCTTAGTATTTAACAATCTAGGTAAAGAAAAATTTGTTGACTGGTTCGGTTACGGTGCTAGTGTATCTGTAGCTGCTTTAGAAGCATTTGAAAAAGAAAAAGGATATCGTCTGCGACCAGAAGATATTGTCGATAAAGGCTATTATAATTCTACCTTTCGAATTCCCTCCAGAGCTTACTTAGATTATATGGATTTTATTCAACGATTTGTTGCTAAGGAAGTAAAAGAATTAGTTGAAATTGTACATGCAAGTGGTAAGGAGTCGATGATGTTTTTGGGAGATAATTGGATAGGGACAGAGCCTTACGGAGCCTATTTCAAAGAGACAGGTATGGATGCTGTAGTTGGAAGTGTTGGAGATGGGGCAACATTACGAATGATTTCTGATATCCCAGATGTGAAGTATACGGAAGGTCGTTTTCTACCTTACTTCTTTCCCGATACGTTTCATGATAAGAATAACCCAGTAATTGAAGCAAATAGCAATTGGCTGACAGCGAGAAGAGCTCTAATGCGTAAACCTTTGGACAGAATTGGCTATGGCGGATATCTAAGCTTGGCATATAAATTCCCCGATTTTGTAGCTTATGTAGAAAAGATTACAGACGAATTTCGTGAAATTTACGATACTATAAATGGCGTGAAGCCTTATACTGGATTAAAGGTGGCAATTTTAAATACATGGGGAAGGATTCGTACATGGCAGACCCATATGGTAGCACATGGAAAGTGGTATAAACAGGCCTATTCATATCAGGGGGTTTTAGAGGCTCTTAGTGGTTCAGCGGTAGACGTAGATTTTATTAGTTTTGACGATGTCATACAGCATGGTGTGCCTAAAGATGTTGATGTCCTTATTAATGCCGGAGATGCTGGTACAGCATTCTCTGGTGGAGAACGATGGAAAGAAGAGGACTTACTTTCTGTTATAAGAGAATGGGTTTATCATGGAGGAGGATTTATCGGTATTGGAGAACCGACTGCTTATCATCGTGAAGGACGCTACTTTCAACTAGCAGATGTATTAGGTGTAGAAAAGGAATTAGGCTTTAGCTTATCGACAAATAAATATTTTACGGAAAAGAACGAATCACATTTTATTTCCCAGGATATACAGGCATTTGATTTCGGAGAAGGTATGAAAAATGTGTATGCCTTAAGGGAAGTTACGGATATTATTGAACATACGAATGAGGGGTTGCAACTCGCTAGTACAGCCTTCGGTAAAGGGCGTAGTGTGTACATTGCAGGTCTTCCCTATAGTCATGAGAATACAAGACTATTACTAAGGGCGATGTATTACGCAGCTCATAAGGAGATGGCTTTATACAAATGGCATACTTCCAATGTCCATTGTGAAATACATGTATACCCTGAAATTAAAAAGTTTGCCGTTGTCAATAATTCAAATGTACAGCAAGTTACAGATGTATATATAGAAAATGGTGAAAAATATCAAGTACGATTAGAAGCAAGTGAGATTAAATGGGAGGATTACACAAATGAAAGATAGAGTCTTTCGCATCTTAAAGGTAGTTTTCTTTCTCTTTTGTATGTATCTGATTCTTAATGGTCAGCGAACAGTAGGTCATTGGGAATTGTTTACGCAATTAATCGGGCTATCAGGTTTATTGTTGTTGCTTTGGAATTATAATCGTAAATTCACTTAAGCACGGCGTAAAAAGCGAGCAAAACCTTTAGGATATATTTCCTCAAGGTATTGTTTATAATCTAGGAAATTATAAAATTTGCCCATGTGATAAATAAGCGCGTGTTGAGCTTTGTCCAGCTCAAGCACCCAGAAACGAGGCGACTTCATGAATTGTCCTAATCTAAGTCATTATCGGCTCACAAGCCCACCATGATTCCTTTATCTCCGTTGATTCACTTCAGTCGCTACGTCTCTAATTGGGCGCTTGCGCTTTTGTTCTAAGTTAAGAAAGTATAAAATCAGTGCAATGACTGCGTTAAGCCAAGTAGTTATTTT
>NZ_CANMAB010000016.1:0-52215 GCF_947495635.1 uncultured Virgibacillus sp.
CATTCTCTTTGAATGATATAAAGTAAACGGGAGAAAAACGGAGTAATTCTGAGATAATTTTAATTTATAGAGGGAGGTGGTTAACGATGGGAAAAGATCGTCAAGAAAAGAAGCTACGAGAGAGCGGACGCGTGGAATCAGATCGTGATGTAGGGCTACGTTATAAAGGCTCTACAAAAATGTCAAGTCCCGAAGAAGCTAGAAGATTAAATGATGGAAAAAAATAGCTGGAAATACAGCGACTTGAATCGATTATTCGTTATGAAATAGATAGGAACTCAACCCTATAATAAACATGATCCAAGATACAAAACGTATATATTTGCGATATCGGTTAAAAACGCGAGCTTACAATGTAATAGGTCGCGTTTTTTATGTACTATAGAAGTATAAGAAACGATTACGATTTGATGAATGAAAAAGATGAATAGACTAATGTATACTATAATAACAACTAGATGTATTCTTCTTATTCACAGCTTCTTTAGAATATATAAGGATGCCCCAATGTAATTGTCATTTTCATTTACTATACTTAACTTTCCAAGGGGATTATATTCCATATAAAAAATATCACATCGAATTATTAAGAAGTTTTTAGAATGCTTGCTATTCTTTATAGAGCCGAATACAACTACAGCAGCGTGAAATAAGGAAAGTTATTTATTACCGATACATACTTGAAATAAAAAAATGAAAAGGATACCTATTAATACAGGCATACTTGAATTTAGGCTGAAAAATACTTAAAAAACAACAAGAGAAGAAGGGGGTATATACATGTTGCCTAAACAATATTTTACGATTGGCGAGATGGCAAAACTACATCATATATCAGAATCTACGTTACGTTATTATGATGAAAAGGATATCTTTAAACCTAACATGGTTGATCAGCAAACAAATTATCGATATTATACGTTAGACCAATTTTCCATGCTTGATACAATAAAATTTTTAAGAAATTTAGATATTTCACTACAGGATATTAAGCATTTCATGGCCAATCGAACGCCAAATACGGTTTTACATATGTTAGAAAAACAGGCCCAACGCTTACAAGAACAGAAAAATAAGATTGAATTTATGCTAGAAAAAATGAATGATAAAGCAGAGATGATTAAACAATCACTGCAAGCTTCTCCGCGCTCAGTTTGGTTTACGACCATTCCTTTAAGACATATTATTTCAATGCCAGTAGCTCCAGATGCATCAGACGAAATGTTCGACTATTATATTAATTCATTGCAAAACCAGCTATTAATGAAAGATTTTTCTCTTTTCTCAGGAGACATAGGTATAACAATTAAACAAGATTCATTAAGCATTCAACAAACACCTCAAATCAATGATGTGTTCATTATACTTCATCATGTGCCTAATAACATGGAGGATCTATCAACAATAAGCGCTGAAAATTATGCATGCATACATCATATTGGACCATATGACAATATTACGGAGAGCTATGAGATCCTACTATTAGAAATCCAACAGCGCGGCTATGAAATCATAGGTAATGGAATTGAGTTAATGATCATTGACTTAGCTGTAACCGGAAACCAAGAAGAGTATGTAACGGAAATACAAATCCCAGTAAAAGCAAAGACTTAACACGTAACCTGTGTAAAGGGGAAAGGACCAAGCTAAGATCTCATTCACCAAGACTATCTATGAGGCCTAGAAGGAAATAGAGGAAACATGTTTTCACGACATAGAAATAACTAAATTTTTCAGTGATTTTATATATACCAAATGTTAAAATAAATGAAGATAATTATACAATTATAAGATTATAAATGGAAGGGAGTGATATAATTGCTATCATCTCAAAGACTATTATTTCGAAGATATGATAATAATGATTTTCCATTTCTGATGTCATTGTTAAGCGATCCAGCGGTTGTCCAATTTATTGGGAATGGCAAGCCAAGAGATGAAAATGAGGGAAAGAAGTTTTTAAGTTGGATTTATCGTACGTATGAGTCTAATAAAAACATGGGCTTAATGGTATTAGTGAATAAAGCAGATAACACGCTGATCGGTCATGCGGGATTAGTTCCACAAACGATTGATGGTAAAGAGGAAATCGAAATAGGGTACTGGATATCTCGTGAGCACTGGGGGAAAGGATATGCAACAGAGGCAGCACATACATTATTAGAACATGGAACTAAACATCTACAGCATGAACGATTTATTGCTCTTATCCAACCTGATAATTTTGCCTCTCAACATGTAGCACAAAAAATAGGGATGTCATTAGATAAAAAGCTCGTATTGAAAGGTCAGAACGTACATGTATATTCAAAGTACACATAACCATGCTGGGTGACGTTACTATCGCGTGAATGAAAGATGGTAACATCTAGGTATCACTGCCAACGTTGCTGATCAATGGATAGAAGCCAAAATTAACATTAATTGATAAAGTTAAGATGAAAGATAGCAATCGAGAAGAAATCCATAGTTCGTAATTATGTTAATCTTTTAGCTATCCTACTACATTTTCCTTAAAATTCTATACTAGAAGGGTGGTTCAGATGCGAAAATTAATCGCCCAAGAGTTAATGTCTCTTGATGGGTTCTTTGCCGGTTTACATGGAGAAGTGGATTGGCATCGTGTGGGTAGTGAATACGAAGCGTATGCTCAAAATTTTTTAGAATCGTTAGATATGCTTTTATTTGGAAGAATAACGTATCAACATATGGCAAGCTACTGGCCTAGCGCTACCGGAAATATCGCTCGCCTTATGAATGCTCATACGAAGATTGTATTTTCCCATACACTACAGGAAGCGACCTGGGAAAATACGAGACTTATACAACGAAATGCGGAAAACGAAATCAGCAAGTTAAAACAAGAAGCTGGTAAAGATTTAGCAATATTAGGAAGTGCTGACTTCTCATCTAATATGTTAAATGCGGGATTAATTGACGAATATCACATTACCGTTGCACCAGTTGTTCTTGGAAAAGGTAAACCTTTATTCAAAGAAGTACAAGAAAGAGTCACTATGAAGCAAATACACACGCAAACACTTCAATCAGGACATGTACAGCTTTTTTATCAGGTTAAGAATAAATAGAGATTTTAAATGGAAAACATGCTATTACTATATCTTGAATGATCAAAGTAATAAGATAACCGTTAAAAAGTGTGTATGATGCGTACACACTTTTTTTTATAGTCTAGGAAAATGAAGGAAATGATAACATTTGCCCAAGTGGATAAAATATAGGCGTGTTGAGCTGCGTCCAGCTCTAGCGCCCTGAATCCCAGAAAACTAGGTGACTTCACAAATCGCCCTACGATAAGTCATGATCGGCTCGCAAGCTCACCGTGAGCTCTTAATATTCGTTGACTGGCTCCAGTCGCTACGTTTCTAATCGGACGCTTACGCTTTTGTTCTGTACCATGTTTAGATAATAAAAAACTTCAGAAACTAAATCATAACAAAAATGAGGTGGTAGCTTGTTTTCTTATACGATGCCAATACAAACAGCGTTTATCATGTTTTTAGTTTTAGGTTTTTTACTTATCATTCCATGGTTAATTTATTGCTATAGAAAATATGGCTATTTAAGCATTTGGACATCTATTATCGTTTATTCCTTTATTTTTTATATGCTCTCAGCCTTGTTTCTAGTTTTATTGCCACTTCCAAGCACTCGAGATACCTGTGCATTTCAAGCACCGGATACCGTTTATTATTCCATTATTCCCTTTTATTTTGTTTGGGATATCGTACATGGCAGTGCGGTAATTTGGTCACAGCCAGCAACCTATATACAAATTATCAAGGAAAGTGCGTTCTTACAAGCTGTTTTCAATTTTTTATTATTGCTTCCGCTTGGTGTCTATATAAGATATTATTTTCAAGAAAGGTACTATTGGAAAAGTGCTCTCCTAATTGGTTTTACAACATCATTATTTTTCGAAGTTACGCAACTAACGGGTATTTACGGACTGTATACATGCCCTTATCGCATTTTTGATGTCGATGATCTTCTATTGAATAGTAGTGGTGCGCTTTTTGGTTTTCTTATCGGACCTGTAATTCTTGCTTTATTTCCGTCAAAGAAAAAGGTGTTAGCCAAAAAAGATAAAATACTTCGTAAAGACATCGTCTTACCTATTCCGCAGTTACTTGCTATATTTATTGATTTTCTATTAGTCCATATTAGCTGGGAAATTTTAACTGGTTTCTTTCTAACAGACCATCTCATAGAAGTCATTTATAAAACGTTGGCCTTTTTTGTGGTATTTTTTGTTGTACCCGTCTTTTGGAAAGGAAAAACAATTGGTACAACCGTGATGCGATATCGACTCATAGATAAGAAGAAGAGATATCCTGCTTGGCCGCTACTACTCAAGCGATTTATAGCACTCTATATACCATGGGTTATTTATCAGGGTTTAAAGGCTGTATCCCTGATTAACTTAGATATGGAATCTGCTTTCTATTATTATCATGTATGGATTAGCCTTGCTGCTTTCTTTTTCATGTTAATACTGTGGTTAGTTCTCTTTTGCCATATTCTAATGGTTGTTTTAAAGAAGGGAAAGCGCCTTTTTTACTTTGATGATGTTGCCGATGTAACACCAACAAAAAAACAAGAAATTTAAAAAGAGGCTGAGACAAAAGAATGAAGAAACAATGAAGAACGAGCGATAATTAGTTGAAATTAATTATCGCTCGTTTTTAGAAAAATTAAATTAGCACCTGAAATAAGCGAGACTCCGGCGGGAACAGCACCAGTCCGAAGATCCACACTTGGTAACTTGTTTTTCTTTACCAAGTTAGCTGTGGCCGTGCTCGGAAAGCGCGTATATGTTCAGGGTGCGGCGATGATACTCCTATTGATAACATAATTATTCGTATTTTGAGTAAAGAAGTTGTGTTTTGTTCCAGCCACTTTTTCATCTGAAGAAGTAAAGGTTTGGATATCTAATTTTAATAACGAACTGATATCATAAAGTGAAACTTCCTTTTTTACAATATCAAATAAGGATAAAAGTTATGAAGTAAAAAAATCAAATGTCATGAAGAGAGTGGAAAGTTTGATAACATGTTAGTAAGAGTCTAAGTCAGAAAGGGGAAGTGAATAATGAGTCAATCATTTGAAAAAAAGCTAGACCTTATTATTATCATTGGTTTAATCATAACTCTACCATTGCTTTCATTGGATCAGCAAGAACATTTCTTGCAAATTTATTTATTTACCATTCTGTTTATTATTACATACATTATCCGAAATTTTATTTTTCATGTTGATTTACATTCTCTTAAAGGAGGAATCATACTTTTTATCCAATTATTCATCGCTTTAGCTATTAATATTTATGACAATTCCTTCATTTCAGAAATATATTTACTAGTGCTAGTTGGTGAAGCAGCGATGCATCGAACAAAGCAATTTAGCATACCATTTACTTTTCTTGCGTACACATTCTTTGTTATAGGTAGATTTATTAATTATCCATCGTTTGAATCGTTACATTTTATTATCCCAAAAAGCTTAGAGTTTGTTTCATTTTTTGCACTTAGTTACTTAGCAAAAATTATAGTCAATCAAAAACAGCAATTAGCAAAGGCGTACGAGAGTATAAAAAAAGCTGCTTTGTCATTAGAGGAAAACACGCTATTTGCAGAAAGGACCAGAATTTCTAGAGAAATCCATGATACAATTGGACATACATTAACAACAACAATCATGGGTGTTAAGGCCAGTAACAAATTGATAGATCATGACAAGAAAAAAGCAAAGCAACTGTTAAATGACATTCAAATTCAACTTCAAAATGGTTTAAATGATGTGCGAAAATCAGTAAAACTGTTAAATAATCAGCAGTCTTTCATTGAATTTCTACCAAGTATAACTTCATTACTAGAAGATACTATTGATCAAACTGGTATTACTATTGATTATCATATCGATGCCCCTAACCTACACATCAGTCCTAAACAAGAACTAGTAATTTATCGTGCTCTCCAGGAAGGTTTGACGAATGGTATTCGTCATGGCCCAAGTACGCATTTTGAATTCTTGCTATATAAAGAAGATTCCAACACAATTTTTAAGTTAATAGATAATGGAAGAGGTTTTGATATAAAACAAGCAACTCTAGGTTTTGGATTAATCTCTATGCAAGAAAGAGTGCGAGAATTAAAAGGAGAATGGTTAATTACATCACTTCCTAATAATGGTGGTACAGAATTAATGATTAGTCTCCCATCCATATCTCAATCTCAAAAATATGAAAACAAAAAATTGGGGTGATAAAGTGAAGCCTATTCATATTTTAATTGCTGACGATCAACCTATCTTTTGTGATGGACTTGCTGCTATTTTAGAAATTAATGACAATTTCCGAGTTATTGCAAAAGCTTACAATGGAAAAGAAGCGGTGGAAAAAGCAAAAGAATATCAGCCGGATATCGTGCTAATGGATATTAGAATGCCAAATAAGGGCGGACTTATTGCTACAAAAGAAATCAAACAAACCTATCCACATATAATTATCGTAATGCTAACAACATTTTCTAATGATGCGTACATTTTACAAGCAATTAAAAATGGTGCGAATGGTTATTTACTTAAAGATTCAGAGACTGATCAAATAATAAGATCCATTCGTGATAGCTTATCTGGTCAAATGATTATTCCTTCATCTGTACATTCCGTTTTAGTCGATCACTTAAATAATAATGATTATGACAAATCAACAGACTACCTATATTATCAATTAGCAGACAAAAATTTAGAATTCACTAAAACAGAATACCACATTTTGAAACTACTAATCTCCGGCAAAAAGAATAAGGAGATTGCGCAAGAATTATACTTATCCATAGGTACTGTTAAAAATTATGTTAGCCAAATTTATAAAAAGTTAGATGTACGTACGCGGACAGAAGCAATTTTATTACTAAAAGAATTATAATTAGTGCTTCATATTGTTGGATAATGAATGTTTGCGTAGAAACTGTCTGATCTCATCTTTCGTAATTCCGATATTCCTTGCAGTGATAATCAGCCAAAGCCATTCTATATCAAGATTTTCTCGCTTCTTTAACTGTTTCATTTTTTCAACTATCCTCCTCCGTTGTTCCTACTGATGTTTATTAGTTTAAAGAACAGGGAGGAGGTGTGGAAGATAACTATAGTCATGATTTTAGTCATAAAAGTCATTATTTAAAGAAGAAGAGCGAATATAGTAATATATGTCGGGATACTAAATTATGCGAACGATATTACTTAGAAATTTGGTACACTTCAATAATATTGACCTAAAAAGTCAAGCTCCTATACATCAAGACTTAACTCCAGTCAGACGAGGTGAAAAGATCAGATGTATTTAAACTACTTAATAGATTGACAATAATGTAATTAAAAGTAATTCATAAAGAACTAGTGACATTATTATCGGGGTGTAAGGGTCATATCCGTATTGACGATTTGAATTATCTATACTAAGGTATAAATGCCTCTTATCACAGCTAACAATAGTCCCTTCATAAACTTCTCCATCTATCGTTTGCACCCTAACTATCTTATTAACATGAAACCTGCATAAATTGTGTATTTGCTCACGAATGGATTGTAGGTGGGGGACAATGTTGGGGTCACCTCTATACAGAACTTGCATTTGTTGTGTATTACTAGGGGCTAGAAAGCTCAATGTTATACCTCCTCATTTATCTAAAATATTCCCTTTCATTGTATGCCTGCAACTATCAAGTAGTGAAAACAACTAATTTTAGACATTTTTTAAGACCATGGAATGGATAGACGTGTAAATGCTAGCGCTATAAATTATTGGGTCATCTTGTTATTTATGTAAAGCTTAGTTCTTTAAGTATCAATCGAGTTAAAAAACTTGACAAAAAAATTTAATTGTGCTAAAATTTACTTTTATGAAATAAAATTATATAATAGAGTTCTCTTGGCCAAGGGAACTCTATTTTTTTGTTCAAAATAAAGGAGTGTATTTGTGTGAAGCAAGGTGAGTCAAGTTTAACTTCATTAATATCAGCGTTTGGCAGATCCTATCATAGTCAGTTTGATACCCCTAAAATCTTTAACGATTATATAGCAAAAGAGTTAATTTCGCAGGAAGAATTTAATAATATCAAAGAAAATATGGTACAAGGCATAGACTTCTTCAGCCATGATATCGCAAAAAAGTTTAAAGGAGATACAGAAGAAATATTAAAATGGATTACACAGGTTCAACTATCTCCAACACCCCTGGCTCGTGCCAGGTATTGTGAAAAGGTATTACTTAATGAAGCTATGTTAGAGTTAGAACAATACGTGATACTTGGTGCAGGTTTAGATACGTTTTGTTTTCGACATCCAGAACTGGAAAACACCTTAGAGATATTTGAAGTTGATTTTTCTACTACACAGGAATTTAAGAAAAAAAGACTGGATGAAGCTGGTTTTAAAGTTCCAAGTAATCTACATTTTGTTTCTATGGATTTTACCAAAGCATTCTCCGATCAACAACTAAGAAAGGAAGGATTTGATACTAAAAAAACTTTCTTTAGTCTTTTAGGTGTTTCTTATTATTTAACGAAAGAACAAATTTCAAATTTAATAAATAATTTATTCGCCAAAGTCCCGTCAGGAAGTTCCATAGTTTTTGATTATGCTGACGAAAAACTCTTTGAAGAAAAAGGCATCTTTAATAGGGTCGAAAATATGGTGAAAATCGCTGCAGCAAGTGGTGAACCAATGAAGTCATGTTTTTCTTATGATGAAATTGTGGGGATGTTAGAAAAATCCGGTTTACTTATTAATGAACATTTAGCACCCGATACAATTAATGAACTTTATTTTAACGATCGAAAAGACTATCTATCAGCCTTTGAAACCATTCATTACATGCATGCTATAAAAAAATAAAGCATATAAAAAGATACTTAATACCAGTTAAAAGGAAGTACCTATAAAGTGACTAAATAACTCTCAAGCAAGCTTTTCCTGGGAAATTTCCTGTTAATGGATATTTCCTGCCTTGCTTTTTCGAGAGCTACCTAAATAAAGGAATTTTCACCTTGGTATAGTTGCAAAGGTAAAGCTTTGACCCTGTTTTTATTACACAAAATGAGTTAAGAATTAAATAATAAGATATAAGCTATTCCTGCCACATCTGTACTTATAAACCAACGACGTTATTAAGACCTGGATATCTTCTTTATCGAAATCCCATATTAGCCTCTAGAAAAAAACTATATGACTAAAACACAACCTGAAGGTAATTCTTAACAACTTAGGTAAAAAAATCAAACCTTTTAACGGGTCTATAGGGGGAAGCGTCTATGAATTTATCTGATATTTTGAATTTCCAATTATTACCCAAGTCCAACTCAGTGATGGAACTACTCAGTTTAAATGAAAAAACTAAAGAACAAGGCTTGGTTCTCACACCAGATGATATAAAAACATTAGTTGTGTTCAGGAATAAAGTACTTCGTGACTATGCGAGAGTTGAGCTGGGCATTGAAGTGCTACAGGAGTTAATTAAGGTATTTTCTTCTTCCCCTTATATGGAAAAGGATCATTATGTTGATACACTTAATGAGCTCCAGGAGATTTTTTATTATCTTAGAAATGAAACAGAAGATAAGGTGGAGGACATAAAACTTATTATGAAGATGAACGATTATTTTAATGGATCCTGCGCAGGATCTGTAGAGCTATTAAGAAGTAAAATGGAAGAACTTGCAGAGAATTTCAAAAAGGACATGATGTGTCTTGATTCTTTATTTGAAGGTGATGAATCAGCGTGGGATTAGATAACACACAAGATTGTTCTCGCTCAGTTTCCAATATTATTATCGATCGATCTCGGTTAAAACGAAATAACTATATACTGTCTCTTCTGCAGGAAGGTCAGCGGGTGGGAGCGATTACCAGTAAGAAGGCTTATCAGATACAGGGTGAGATTATGCAGGTTCTGCAACAATTGATACGAAAGTATACTCAAGGGAAAAGTACGTCGGTGACATCGGAAACTGCGGAAGATATCATGGTATCTCTGATATACGCTATGGATGTATATGTCCTTCATTTTAACAACCCTGAAGATGCTATTGTTCATTTAAATTTTGAGAGCATAAAGGATATACATGCTAAAGGTGTTGAATTACTTCGCCAATACTATGAGGACGCAAAGCAACTGTATCAAGAAATGAAAAAGATAAGATTAGCTGTGCCAGTGGATGCCTATAATATGACCATTGATGAATCATTACCTGTATTTATGAAACAGTATAATATTATTTTTGGGGCGCAAAATACAATGGCTAGTATCGACTATCCTTTAGCCATTGATGATATGCGACTTCAGGGTGTTATTTATATTAAACAATATTTAGAACGACTACGAATAGAGACAAAGTTCTGCCAATTTTTTAGTCATCAGGATTTAATGTATGTCTTAACGAATTTTGGGAAGATATACCACTTTAATTATCACGTAGAGCTATTTAACATATTTGAATTAATGGTAAACAATGCTGTTTTTTCACTTCTAGCTGGTAAGAAAGCCAGTCAAGTTAGAATCTCTGAAACTCAATATAAACAGTTAAACCGCATGTTAATAGCCTGTTGTGCAGATCAAAGATCTAAGTTGATTCATGAATCGATCAATCAGTTACAAAAAGAGCTACAAACGGATCAAGCACTTACCCATTATATTGATCTGTACCGTAATGAATTGGTTCAAAGGGTAAATAACGCAGCTAAAATCGGTAGTTTCGAGATAATGATTATTAGAGAAATCGAAGAGCACAAAAAACCAATGGTCTTAATGTTGAATGAGAATAATCGAATGAGTGATATTCAAATGCGGAATTTAGTAGATCGCATCACTGGAAGTGACAACACAGAAAAAAAAGTACAACTAATTCGAAGGTATTTTGTTTCACTGCATGATTACCTAGATTTACTAAATTCAGGATGTCTGTTTGCTGATGAATATGATGCGCTTTTTGATACCTTAGGTGATGTCGAACTAGCTATTTTAGCCAAAATCGTATTTTACGAGAAATTACGGGGGGATATTCGAGGTTTTCGATTCGTTGTTGCTGACGGTGTTGAAGCAGAGAGCGAGTGGGAAATGCATTATATTGGATTTATGCAGCAGTTGGATGGTGAGCGGATCGAAGCTGTTGAGCATCTTATCTACGATATTGATTATGAAGATCTATCATTTTATTGAGTAAAACCTATAGAATGAGGATGATTGTATAGACAGATACATCTAATCTTATTTTTGGAAGTTAATCTATATCAGTTATTCTCTTTATTTATAACAGCTTGGCTATCATTAAATTTAATCGTTATGTACAAAATATATATTTCATAAAGTGTACATTCAATCAGTGGGGGTTTTATTTATCCCCCGCTGATTGGTAGCACCAAAAGTGGATGACTCAAAGGCCTTTGAACCCATCAGACATTTCCTTGCAGTCGATCCCTCACTTACCAATAGTTTGAAGACGAGGTATTATTGCCAATTATCTGTGAGGTAACATATTTCATGTTGAAAAGAATAATGAGACATTTTTGCAATTTATTTTTTCAATAGTCATGGTAATAGATTGTCATAAGTTAATGCTGGGGGCAACATACTATTTTTGCAAGCATAGCATTAAGTGCGCAATGTTTAACAAAGCAACTAACAAACAAGTATGAGCGTTTTCATAAGGACTTGATGATATTGTGTAAATGGCAATATTTTTCTATATTTAAAAGTACATCTATAGATTTGGAAGAAGCGAAATCAAATGATATTCGTATAGGCTAGACTTTTTAAGTTCTGTAATTTGGCTAAATAAAGGGAAAAGAAATAAGATTATATTTTTAGCAAATTAGAAGAAATCTGTAGTCATCATCTGCGTTAAACTGAAGAAAACAAAAAAGGGAGCAGATTATATGAAAAAAACCCAAAAGGATTTGCAACTACCACCTATTGTTTCACGAGATGAATGGCTTATCGCTCGTAAGGAATTGCTGGCAAAGGAGAAGGAGTTCACTATAGCGCGGGATGGACTGAATGCTATGCGTCGCCAACTCCCAATGGTAGAGATTAACAAGGATTATGTCTTTGATAGCCCGCATGGTAAAACAAGTCTGCTTGATCTGTTTGAAGGACGTCCGCAGCTGATTGTGCAGCACTTCATGTTCGACCCTGATTGGGAGGCAGGTTGTCCTGCTTGCTCTCTCGCTACGGACAACGTCGGTCATCTGTCTCACCTACATGCACGAAACACGTCACTGGCTATGATATCCCGTGCTCCACTCTCAAAGATCCAACATTATAAGAAGCGTATGGGGTGGGACATTCCTTGGTACTCATCCTTTAATAGTGACTTTAATTATGATTTCCATGCTACATTAGACGAATCTGTGACTCCAATTGAATACAACTATTTGACTAAAGAAGAGCTTATGGAAAAGGGCGTACCCCTCGATTCTGAACAGTCCATGGAAGTTCCTGGTTTCAGTTCCTTTCTTCGCAATGGTGATAGAATTTTTCACACGTATACCACTTATGCCCGTGGAACTGACATATTAATTGGAACCTTCAACTACCTCGATTTAACAGCTCTTGGTAGGCAAGAGGATTGGGAAGATCCATCTGGACGCAGTGATGGCAATGGGAAGACATGGCTTCGTCGTCATGACGAATATGAACACTCTTTGGAAATGAATGCTTGTTGTCCTTCAAAAAAGAAAAATCTATAATCCATGTAGTTCATCTATGTATATGAATAGTAGTTAACAGAGGAAGCGATAGATTTGGCTTGATAAGAGAGGTAGCTTGTTTTGCCTCAACGCAACGGGTTATGAGAAAAACAGAAACATCGGAGTTAAAATATATGATGGCCCAATAGATCACGTGTGATATATACGTATTTATCTCAAATGTTTTTAGATTACGGATGTCTCCGTTTTTGCACATTAGCTATAGGTAAGCAAAATGCTGTAATAATAAAATATGTAGAACACCTAAGCGACTTTTGAAGGAGTTACTCTACCAAAATGTCGCTTTTTTGGTGTGTCTAAATTTTGGAGTAGGGAGAGTGAAATTATAACATTATATACGCATATCCATTTACGGAGATACAAACAAAGTAAAGGGCTGGGTATGCAGAGAATCATTACCCAAATTTAGATGTGCAGTTAGAGAAAGAGGAAATTCAAATATCCGTTTTATCTGTGCTTTTGAATAAAGCTATATAACTAGGACTAAAAATAAAATAGAAAATTTATTGCTAAATGTCATCATAGCCACTGTTTGTAATCCTCTACTGACGAATGTCTCACCTTATATTACAAAAGCAGGAGGATTTTTATGATTGGTTTTGATCGTTTATGATTGACTATGAATGAAAATGATTGTATTATTTATGTAAGCGATTAATTCATGAATAGAGGGATACTTATAATGTTAACGATCGAACGTCAAGAGCTAATCATTGGACTGTTGAAAGCGAAAGAGATCGTGTCTGTTCGTCAGATTTGCGAGTCAACAGGGGCATCTGAATCAACCATACGTCGTGATCTAACTGAATTAGAAAATAAACAATTGATCAAAAGGGTGCACGGCGGTGCTTCTCTGTTAAAGAAGAAGCTAGAAGAACCAACACTTTTAGAAAAGACAGCACAATTTCAAATAGAAAAAGAGGCGATCGCGAGTAAAGCTGCCACTTTTATTGAGGATGGAGATTCTATTTACCTAGATGCAGGCACCTCCACCATGCAAATGATTCCTTTGCTACAAGGTAAGTCAGTTGTCGTTGTCACAAACGGAATCCCACATGTACAGCTCCTTATTGAGTATGGAATCGAAACATATGTCATTTCAGGAAAGGCAAAAAAAGGGACGGCTGCCTTAATTGGAACAAAAGCGGTTGATGCCATCAAGGAATTTCGTTTTGACAAATGCTTTCTCGGTATAAATGGTATTCATGCAAGTCAAGGATTCACCACACCAGATCCTGAGGAAGCAAATGTTAAACAAGCCGCAATCAAGCAATCACAAGCAAGCTTTATATTAGCAGATCCAACAAAATTCGGAGAAGTATCCTTTGCAAGTGTAGCAAATATTGAAAACGCCACCATCATCACAACAGATGGGATATCAACAGAACAACATGAAAAGATTGCAAAATTAACAACTTTAGAGGTGGTGTCACAATGATTTATACCATAACCTTGAACCCTGCCGTTGACTATGTTGTAAAACTTGAATTAGTGGAGCAAGGAACAATTAATAGAAGTCAGGATGATTACAAAGAAGCAGGCGGAAAAGGTATTAACGTATCCCGTGTATTAAATCGCTTAGGAACAACAAGCACGGCTTTGGGCTTTGTTGGCGGTTTTACTGGAAAATTCATTACAGATTATTTGGAAGAAGTTGACATCGTCCATGATTTTGTCTCCTTACAAGAAGACACAAGAATTAATATAAAGCTAAAAGCTGGTAATGAAGAGACAGAGATAAACGGAAAATCACCTACCATCACAGAAAAAAACTACAACTCGTTTGTAAACAAGCTACGAGGCTTAACAACCGAAGATATTGTTGTGCTAGCAGGTAGCTTGCCAACCTTTCTTCCTGATGATACCTACCATTCCATCATAACAATGCTGAACGCACAAGGTGTTTCGGTCATTTTAGATACAAGTGGATTGGCTTTAGAGCAAGCTATCAAAGCAAGCCCAGCATTTATTAAGCCGAATAACTATGAACTTGCAGAGCTATTTTCAGAAAAAGCGGAAACAGATCAGGACATTGTTAGACTTGCGAAGAGATTACATGAAGAAAACCGAATTGATCATGTATTCGTATCGATGGCAAAAGAAGGGGCTATTTATGTAGGGGAAGCTGGAACCTTTAAGCTAAGTGCTCCAAAAGGACAAGCCATTCACTCTGTTGGTGCAGGGGACTCATCTGTAGCAGGCTTCCTTTATAAATGGCAGCAAACCACTAATGCTGTTGAAGCGGCTAGATACGCTGTTGCTTCAGGAAGTGCCACGGCATTTTCTAAGACATTGTGTACAAAGGATGAGGTCGAGAAACTATTAGCCGAGGTTCATGTAACAGCAATATAGAAAGAAACATCATCGAGAAGGGATGAGGTCTATGAATATCACAGAATTATTAAAGCAAGATATTATGATTTTGGAAGTGAAAGCAAACTCAAAAGAGGATGTTATTCAAGCAATGGCTGATCGCTTAGGTCAAGCAGGAAGACTGAATGACAAAGAAGCATATATCGAAGCAATATGGAATAGAGAAAAACAAAGTAGTACAGGGATTGGAGAGGGTGTTGCGATTCCTCATGCCAAAACGAGTGCCGTGAAGACACCCGCTATTGCCTTTGCTCGTTCGAGAGCAGGAGTAGAATTTGATTCATTAGATGCTCAGCCTGCCCACTTATTCTTTATGATTGCGGCAAGTGAAGGAGCAAATAATGATCATCTGCAAACATTATCCAGATTATCCACTTTATTAATGGATGAAGATTTCCGTAAAAGGTTAATGGAAGTGGAAACGGAGGAACAAATCATCAACATTATTGATGCGAAGGAAAAAGAAAAGCTAGGGAAAGAAGAAGAGGCTACTTCAACAAGCGGTCCTGAAATCCTTGCTGTAACGGGGTGTCCAACAGGAATTGCTCATACGTTTATGGCAGCAGATGCTTTAAAGGATAAAGCGGAAGAGCTTGGCGTTTCGATAAAGGTGGAAACGAATGGATCTGATGGTGTGCAAAATCGTTTAACAGAAGAAGATATTGCAAATGCGAAAGCAATTATCGTTGCCGCAGATACAAAGGTAGAATTGGAGCGTTTCGCCGGTAAGCAAGTGTTACAACGAGGAGTAACGGACGGTATCCGTAAACCGGAAGAATTAATTAACATGGCACGGAAAGGTGATGCACCTGTCTATCAAGGTGATAGAAATAACTCCAGTACTAGCTCTGGCGGAACAGGAAAAGGCTTCTATAAACATTTAATGAATGGTGTATCCAACATGCTTCCATTCGTTGTTGGTGGAGGGGTATTAATCGCTATTTCCTTCTTTTTTGGTATTCATTCTGCGGAACCAGACCACGCTACGTATAACGAGTTTGCCGCTGCATTAAAAGCAATAGGTGGCGATTATGCCTTTGGATTAATGGTAGCAGTACTAGCAGGTTTTATTGGAATGAGTATTGCAGATAGACCAGGTTTTGCCCCAGCTATGATTGGTGGTTTCATGGCCTCCATGGGTGGTGCAGGTTTTCTTGGTGGCTTAATTGCCGGTTTCTTAGGTGGTTATGTGGTTGTTCTAGTGAAGAAGCTGCTTGCGGGTTTACCGAAATCCTTTGATGGTATAAAAACGATTCTGTTTTATCCTGTTATCAGTGTTTTTGTTACAGGCTTACTCATGTATTTCGTTATCATTGAGCCAATTGCTTGGATCATGTCTGGGTTAGAAGGCTGGCTAGGAAGTATGTCCGGTGTGAACGCCATGCTATTAGGGCTTATTCTCGGTGGTATGATGGCCGTTGATATGGGAGGCCCTATTAACAAAACAGCTTTTACATTTGGAATCGCCATGATTGAAGCAGGAAACTTCGGCCCACATGCTGCAGTAATGGCTGGAGGTATGGTTCCTCCTCTAGCGTTAGCACTTGCGACAACCTTCTTCCGCAATAAATTCACACAGGAAGAACGAGATGCAGGGAAAACAAACTATGCCCTAGGTGCTTTCTTTATTACAGAAGGTGCAATTCCTTTCGCTGCGGCAGATCCAGGAAGAGTGATTCCTTCCCTTGTGGTAGGATCCTCGATCGCAGGTGGTTTAGCTTTACTGTTTGGAGTCGGTCTACCAGCACCTCATGGTGGTATATTCGTTATTCCGACAGTAGAAGGTAGCTGGCTACTGTATCTTGTAGCAATTGCAATAGGATCTATTGTCTCAGCATTAATGATTGGATTATGGAAAAAACCTTTAAATAAAAGTTAGGGAAGAAGCTGAGACATAGCCAAATTAAGCATCTCAAAACGATAAATTCTATTAAATAGTTATCTAGCTTTAAAGCGTTGGGTAACCCACTTTTCATCTAAACACGATCCAGAATTATAAACTTCCTTCTGTCAAAATAGACAGCGGAAATAAAAATTGTGCTTAGGCGGCCTTTACTCTTTATTCCAAGGGGGTTAAGGCCGTTTATTTGTTATATTATAATTGACAACATACCTACAAGGGTATAATATAAGTTTAATAGATGATAATTACTCATTGAAACATGGGAACGATTGAATGATAGCGATCATTGGAGAATTAGAATAAAACGTATTGTAGGAAAGTTAAGAAGAATTTTAAGGGAATAAAGGCTGCAAAGCAGTTATTGCATCAAGAAATTTCCCCTTAAGATGGTTTCATTATTATCTCCAATGTAGTTGAATGTGTTTAAGATGCTGACAAACTGGTAAAAGCACTGGAACCTTAGAAAAAAGTCTCTAAAAGACAGATAAACTACTGGTATTATCCCTCTTGGGTAGACATAAAAAAAGAGCGAATAGTATTACATTCTTAATAGTCTTTCTGGATTGAGTAGTTCCCGTGCTACATAATTAGTTAAAAACCTTAAAGTAATCGATATGATTGAAGAAGACGTCTTATAATTTTTTTGATAAAATAATACCCCATATAGTATTACAAGAATTTCTCAGTTCCGTACTTTAATAGATAAGGAGTGGTATTATGGCAAAGAAAATTTTAATAGTAGGAGGAGTAGCTGGAGGAGCCTCAGTTGCTGCAAGACTAAGACGATTAGACGAGAGTGCAGAAATTATTATGTTTGAGAAAGGTCCACATATATCCTTTTCTAACTGTTCTTTACCTTATTATATAAGTGGCATTATTGAAGATAGCGAATCATTGGTATTATCAAGTCCAAAAACCTTTAAAGACCGCTATAATATCGAAGCAAGAGTTAATAATGAAGTCGTCGAGATTAAGCGCGATAAGAAATTGATTATAGTCAAAGATACAACAACTGATCACACCTACGAAGAACATTATGATAAGCTTGTTCTTTCTCCAGGTTCAGCACCTATTCGGCCAAATACAATAGAGGGAAGAAACCAGTTGAACGTATTTACGGTTCGAAATGTAGTAGATATCCAACGGCTTAATGCTTATGTGAAAGAAAATGACCTAAAAGATGTTGCCGTAATAGGTGGGGGTTTTATTGGAGTTGAAATAGCAGAAAATCTTCATTTAGCTGGTATCCATGTTTCCGTAATAGAATTTGCTAATCAAATCATGACACCATATGACTATGATATGGCACAAATCCTTCACAAGGAAATGGTGGATCATGGTATAAATTTAATAGTCAATGATGGATTAGCTAAAATTGGTAATAATTTTATCGAAACGCAATCTGGTAAACAAATCGATGCACAAGCAGTGGTATTAGCAATTGGCGTGAGGCCTGAAACAAAACTAGCGGAAAATGCTGGTCTTGCAATTGGTGAAACTGGTGCTATAAAAGTAGACCATAATTATTTAACAAGTGATACAAATATTTATGCAGTTGGAGATGCTATTGAAGTGTATCATCGATTATTGCATAAACCAACACGTCTTGCTTTAGCAGGACCTGCCCAAAAACAAGCAAGAGCTGTAGCAGATCATATTTGCGGTATAATAAATCGAAACTTAGGTGTGATAGGATCGTCCTCCATTCATTTGTTTGATCTAAATGCAGCAGCAACGGGATTGAACGTAAGAACAGCAGAAGATGCAGGGTTTAGCTATGATTCTGTTTATATCATGCCAGGCGACAAAGTAGGTTTAATACCCAACAGCAATGTTATGCACTTTAAGTTAGTATATGAAACACCGACAGGCAAAATTCTTGGGGCGCAAGCGATTGGTAAAGGGAACGTTGATAAACGAATCGATGTTATTGCAACGATGATTACTTTAAATGGAACATTAGATGATCTAAAAGATCTAGAATTGACTTATTCTCCAATGTTAGGCACAGCTAAGGATGTTGTAAATCATGCGGCACTAGTGGCACTAAATCAATTAAACGGAAAATATCGTGAAGTAAAAGTCGCTCAAGTTCGTGAACTAGTGGAGAATAGTGCATTCATTATTGATGCTCGTGAAAAAAATGAATATCATGCTGGCCATTTAAAAAATGCAATCAATATTCCATTAAGTGAATTTAGAAATAGGCTTGATGAAATTCCAAAAGATAAACCAGTTTATGTTCATTGTCGCTCAGGTCAACGTAGTTATAACATGGTAATGGCCTTACAAAACTTAGGCTTTACTAACGTATTGAATATATCCGGCTCCTATCTTGGTATTAATTTATATGAATATTTTAATGATCTCGTAACAGGCAGAGAGAAAATCGTAACAGAATATAACTTTAAATAGGGGTTACCATATCCAAAAAAAGAAGTTGTACATTTTAAGACCAGATAAAAATGTGGCAAATCTTTACTAAATTTATTTATAATGAACGTAATTTATTGACATTGGTGTTATTTTCTCATTTCTTGAAAAGGTTTATTGGTATATTTGCGTATAAATTTAGTAAAGATTAAATACGATAAAATAATAAATGTCGATATATTCTATAAAGTAGTAACTACTCAGCTTCCTCACGGAGGCTTTTTTTAATTACTAGTCTGAAAAAATAATCTAGCATTATATCACATATTATAATATTTGTGACAAAACTGTTAAATTTTTGAATATATAGAGGTTTAAACATATTTAAATAGAAATATATAAACGTACCAAAAAAATATATTATAAAGGAGATCATTTATTATGTTTACAAAAAAACTAGTAACCGTAGCAACTACTGTAGCACTAGGTTGTGGATTAACTGTTGGCATTACTCCCGCTTTTGCGGATTCTAATGAGGCTTCCGCGAATTATACAACACATACTACGATCAAGAAACAAGAACAAATACCCTTTACAGGTTATGTTATTTCAGTGGATGGTAATTATCTAGTTGTTGCAAATACAACTACAAAAGAAGAAGCACTTTCGTATCAAGATGATTGGTGGAAATTGGCTTCTCAAAATAAAATTTTAAGAGTTCCTATTTATGCTGAGGATCATTATCAATTAGGTGAAAAGGTAAATATACTCTCAGCAGGTTGGACTTTCTCCATTCCACCAATTGCTGTTATGCCTACTATTGAAAAAATTGCTGATTAAAACGTACCCTTAATAAAGATGTAAAGATATCTTTGTTTTAAGCTTCATTAAGTAGGAAGCCGATTTCTATTCAAATCGGCTTCTAATAATTAGTGCGACACAGACTCTGACATGTGTCAAGTTGTATACCGTACATACTATTTGTCATATATTTAAACGCATATTTTTTCTGTAAATGGAAGGTGAGATATAGTGTTAACTGAATTACAAAAAAAGTTTTTCTCAAAATTACAAATTACACCAAAAGAAAATGTGAAATTTGAAGATTTACATACCATTATTTTACAAATAGTAAATTTATTTCCTTATAAATACAGAAAAAGGAACGCATGTATTAGAAATGAAAAAAGGGAAGAATGGGGAAACCTCGCATTTTCTCGATTCAGACCTTACTGACACCTGGTCTATTGGTTATGCTTTTTATTTAAACGCGATTAATGACAAAAAAGTGAATTATATACAAAATATGGTAATATAGCATCCTGAATCGCCAGTAAATAAGGGGAGTATTATTTGCAAATTAATTGATCACGGTCATATTGCACTAAGTTTTACAGAAATCTTGCATGGAAAGAAATCTAAAAAGAAATAACAGAGCAACAATATCATCAAATACTTAAAAATAAATTTAATATTTTGTTAGACACGTAATTTTTGATACAAGAAAGATGCCAATTGTACAGTTTACGATGGATTCAAAAGCAATCAACTCCTCATGCAGAGGAGCAAATACAATTAGTAAATCGAAGATCTACGGCCGTAAATAAAGGATGTGCAATAGGAAATATATTAAAGAAAAAAGATGTTCAAATAGATTATGTGTGACAATTTGAAGTACGGAATTATACATGAACGACTTGCATGAGCAAACTCCAATTGTAATGAAAGAGAAGTTTCTTTTTTATATTTAGTTCATTTGAAAATTCTAGTTTACATAATATATATTATAGGAAGTTAGTGATAAAATTTATTTTCCATCTCATAAACTAAGTATTGTTAAGATAGTGAGATATTAAATAAAATCGCTATGAGATCCAATAGCGATTTTATTCAGTTTCTAACTCAATTTAATTTAGATGGATCAATTTGTTTTAATGGCTGTTTTGCTGGCCCATCGATCACTTCTCCTGAATAGGAAAATCTGGAACCATGGCAAGGACAATCCCACGTGCGCTCAGCAGAATTCCATTCAACCTCACAGCCTAAATGCGTGCATGTTGTATCAACAGCATGCAAATTATTTTCAGTATCTTTATATACACCCGTACGATTTCCATTAATTCGTGTTACAGTTGCTTGGTCTCTAGCCAATTCAATCGAATTATTTCTAGTATTATCAAGCTTTCCCTGAATCATATGCTTTGCTACATCTGCATTCATTTGTGCGAATTTTCGAATGGATGGATCTGCTTTAAACCTTAACGGTGTAAATAATTCGTGATATGGACTTGACTGCTTCAAGATGTAATCGCTAATTATTTTTGCAGCAACCGTACCATTAGTCATCCCCCACTTACGAAATCCGGTTGCAACAAAAACCGCGTCTTCTGATTTTTTAATAGGCCCTATATAAGGAACTTTGTCTAAGGTAGTTATATCCTGTGCCGACCATCGATATTTTATCTGATCCACATGAAAATATTCGTTAGCAAACGTTTGCAATGCTTTAAAATGACTACGTGTTGATTTTCCTTGTCCAGTTTTATGATTTTCGCCACTAATTAGCCATAGGTCTTCCCCATTCCACTTGGTTGATCGTACCGATCTTGTTGGTGACTCCGCATTAATATACATCCCACCTGGAAACGGTTTATTTGATTGTATAGCCAGTATATAAGCTCGTTCCGTATACATTCTAGCAAAATAAAAGCTATTTCGGTCATAAAAAGGGAAATGAGATGCACAAATAACCTGTTTACACTTGATCCGATGTCCCCTTTTAGTCACGATAGATGGATATTTATTATATTCAACATCGATAGCTGTCGTATGTTCATAAAATTGTACGCCAAGCTCCTTACACGCATGAACCATCTTATTTAAATATTTTAATGGATGAAATTGCGCCTGATTTTTCATTTGCAGAACAGACTTAATTGGAATGTCTAGTGGCATTTCCTTTGACCATTCATGTTCGATATTTAACTGGTCATACGCCTGCTTTTCTTTCTCTAAATCCAACTTCCATTGATCAGAATTTGTATATATATAAGCATCTTCTTTTTTGTAATCACAATCAATATCCAGCTGTTTTATCGTATCTTCAATAAATTGTTTAGCCTCCATCATAGCTTTATAATACAATTTAGCCTTATCAAAACCAAAATGCTTGATTAATTCATCATAAATTAATCCGTGTTGAGCAGTAATTTTAGCAGTAGTATGACCAGTTGTGCCATTTACGATTACATCTGCATCAATTAGTGTTACGTTGATGTTTTGCTTTGCTAAAATATATGCAGCAGTAATTCCGGTAATGCCGCCACCAACAATTCCAACATCTGTATGTACAGATGATTCTAACGTTGGAAAGCTCGGTAATGATGTTTCTCTCCAAAACGAATGTGATTCAGGAGGCATCTGTGTTTTCGTCAATATTCCCACTCCTATTGCTTAGTTATCTATAGTATTAACCTACCTACTCCTTTTTATTTAACTCTATTCAGTTAATGATGATATAATTAAGTGTATAATTTTCATGTAAGGATAAATGTTACGTGAGGTGATGATATTGAGGACACATGCTATCATAAGTGGACGAGTACAAGGAGTGGGTTTTCGATATACCGCTAAACAAAAAGCTGATGAATTAGGAATAACTGGTTGGATAAGGAATAATGAGGATGGTACGGTCGAATTAGATGCTGAAGGTGACCCGGATCAAGTAGATCAGTTTATTCAAGCATTAAAAAACGGATTAACACCTGTTATTCGCGTTGAGCAGATTGATCAGACGTCAACGCATAAAAATTATGGTTATAGAAACTTTTCTATTAAAAGCTAATATAGATAATCCATTTAGCAAATAATGGATACTATAACGTTTACCTGACAAGCAATTACCGTTAAAAGGGGGATTAACAGATGAAGACCCGTTCTAAAAAAACGCTTAGGACATGTAGCAATGGCCATACATACTATAAAAGCTCAGATTGTCCTAGCTGTCCTATTTGCGAGGCAGAACGAGCACCACGTACAGGATTTCTATCACGTCTTGTAGCACCAGCAAGGAGAGCACTTGAAAATGAACACATTACTACACTAGAAACACTTTCTGATTATACGGAGCGCGAAATTCTAAAGCTACATGGCATAGGTCCAAGCAGTATACCTATACTTAAACGTGCATTAGAGGAAGCAGGCTTGTATTTCAAGGATTCATGATATGTCAATTGAAAACAAGCCGTCCTACAAATACATAGGATACGGCTTGTTCATTATTGTTCTTCAAAAAACTTACGATTTAATGCAATATATTCATTTTCTTCTTCTGGTACTTCATCTTCCATGTAAATGGCCTCAACAGGACAAACAGCTTCACAAGCTCCACAATCAATGCAAATATCTGGATCGATAAAGAACATGTCTTTTCCCTCTTCTATACAATCAACAGGACAAACTTCTACGCATTCTCCTGCTTTTTCATCTTTACAAGGTGATGTAATAATAAATGCCAAGTTTCTCTCCTCCTTCTTCCGATCAGTAAACTCATTACAAAATAGCTTATGATATAATTGTTATTATAACGCATATAAGTTGAAAAATAAAAGTAATATTGTTGAATTTCCTATGGATTATTCCATCATTCTACACATTTTTCACTAATATAAACATATGATTTAGTATTCGTTCTATTAGGGAGAGAATACAATGGAAATTACTGTTCGCTAAGGGGATACTTTATGGTATTACAGCCAGCTTTTTGGTATTCCGTTACCACTAGTCGAAGATTCAAATCGTGGGGTAAATGCAAACCAACTCCAACCCGGCATGCAAGTATTGCTACCAGGATACCGTACGATCACTTACTCTATTCAGCCAAATGATTCATTATGGACAATAGCAATAACCAATAATATACCTGTAGATAGTATTGCTTTATTGAACCCAACGATCCAACCGATGAATTTACAGATCGGAAAAACCATTCTACTTCCAGAGAAAGTTAGATCCGCGATTATTACAGATTTAAACAAGTATACGTATGAAAAGTTTCAACAGGATTTACATAACTTACAAGCTATTTATCCGTTTATGTTTCAACAATCCATTGGGAAGTCTGTAATGGGAAAGGAAATTGTAGAGTTGCAAATTGGAAGAGGTTCAAACGACGTTCATTTAAACGGCTCCTTCCATGGAAATGAATGGATAACTACTTCTGTTATTATGAAATTCATTAATGAGTATGCACTATCGCTAACCAATCACAATCCCATTCGTGGCAGGTTCACTCTACCTTTATACCAAACGACTCAACTATCCGTAGTGCCAATGGTAAATCCTGATGGAGTTAATCTCGTTATTAATGGAGCAAAAGCTGCAGGAGATTATGAAACAAAAGTATTAGAAATGAATCATCAAAACACTAATTTTTCAAATTGGAAAGCAAATATTAAAGGAGTGGATTTAAACAAACAATATCCTGCACGTTGGGAAACAGAAGTAGAGAGAAAACCAACTTCACCTCAACCACGAGATTTCCCAGGTTATGAACCCATGACTGAGCCGGAAGCAATAACAATGGCAGATTTGGCCAATGAAAGGAATTTCTCCATTGTCAATGCTTTACATACACAAGGTGAAGAAATTTATTGGGGGTTTGAAGGACTTGAACCTCCTGAATCTGAACAAATTGTTAATGAGTATGCACGTGTCAGTGGATACCTTCCTGTGCAATATATTGACAGTTATGCAGGCTATAGGGATTGGTTTATCCAAGAATTCAGAAAGCCTGGTTTCACAATTGAATTAGGTACGGGTGTTAATCCATTGCCGTTTGAACAATTCCCTGAGATATACGAGGAGACATTAGGAATTTTATTAGCAAACCTTTACCTATAAATCTGATTTCCAATCCACTTGTACTGGTCGGACTATTTGTCTTCCTAATTGCAATGTGTAAACATCAGGATTTTGCATTGCTTTCCATGTATCAAAACCAAAAGCTTGATCATATCGGTGAAGTAATAGAGAAAGTAGATTTCCATGACTAACAATAACAATATTACGAAAAGTTGTCGATTTCATCTGATCAATCACTTCATGCGCACGCTCAATTGCATCATTGGAGGACTCTCCACCAGGTAGTGAAAAATCCAACTCTTGAAACGAATGTTCCAGGACATCTAGCCAATCGTCTATTGGATCTTCACTTAATATTCGTTCTTTTAACCGCTCGTCAACATGTATTGTAAGTTGAGCTTTATTTGCAAAGGGCTTAATACTATCGACTGCTCGTAGATAAGGGCTAGAAATAATATGATCAATTTCCTCATCTAAATTCGAAAAGAATTCAGCTAGCTGATTTGCTTGTTGTAAACCATTCGTTGTTAATGGAGAGTCTCTATGTTGACCATGAGCTGAACAATGTCGCACCAAATAAATCTTTTTTTCTGTTAAATTTGCTTGTTCCATTCATTACCCTCCATTTAAAACAGAATAGTATGATAACACCAATTATCTTTAGTATACCATTTTTTATGAAATATTAGTATTCATGTATAAAAATAACAGGGAAATTCCCCTGTTATTTTACCTCTTCAAAGTATTCTTTTCTAAATCCAGCAATTCGTTCACTGTTGTCAATGATAAAGTAGAATTCATCCGTCTCATTCTTTACATCATATACTTTTCCTGGTGTGAGCTTATTGTCCACAATAAATTTCTTTGCATCAGCATGTACGCATTTTAGTCGTTTGATTGTCTCTCGTTCTTCCCAATTTAGATGAATCATAATCGTTACTCCCCTTTTTGAGTTTACATAATATTTATATTGTCAACTTGTCGTTTACTCGAACAAACGTAGATATTCCTCATACCCTTCTTCCCTTAGCCTGTCCTTAGGTATAAATCGCATGGCTGCGGAATTTATACAATATCGAAGTCCGCCTTTATCCTTTGGACCATCCTCAAATACATGACCTAAATGGGAATCCGCGGTTTTACTTCTTACTTCCGTTCTTACCATTCCATGCGTCGAATCTATTTCCTTTTTCAACTGATACAAATCAATGGGCTTGGTAAAGCTTGGCCAACCACATCCCGCATCATATTGATCCGTAGAAGAAAACAAGGGTTCCCCAGAAACAATATCTACATAAATCCCTTCCTCTTCATTATTCCAGTATTCATTTTGAAATGGTCTCTCTGTTCCATTTTCCTGTGTTACATGGAATTGAATGGATGTTAATTGTTTTTTTAACTTACTTTTATCAAGTTTATTTCGCCAGTTTTTCTTTATGAAATCCTCCCTACCCGATCCTTTTTTATACAATCTATAATGAAAGGATTGCTTTTTATAATAATCTTGATGCTTTTCCTCAGCTGGATAAAATGGCTTTGCAGGAAGTATTTTGGTGACGATTGGCTTTGAAAATCTTCCGCTATTTTCTAATTCTTGTTTAGATGCTTCGGCTATCTGCTTTTGCTCATCAGTATGATAGAATATAGCAGTTTGATATGATTCTCCACGATCATGAAACTGACCATAAGGATCTGTAGGGTCGATTTGTTGCCAGAATGTTTCAACTAACTTTTTATATGGCATTATAGATGAATCGAACTCAATTTGTACAGCCTCCACATGGCCAGTTGTATTGGAGCAAACCTGTTCATAAGTAGGATTTTCTACGGTGCCACCAGTATAACCCGATGTTACGCTAATAATACCAGGACGTTCATCGAATGGCTCGACCATGCACCAAAAGCAACCCCCAGCGAAAGTCGCAAACTCTTTCGTTGTAGTACGCACATATATCATTCCCTTTTCAGCATTTTCTTCTATTTTTCCTTTTATAGAAGAAAAAATCAAGCTGGGAGCCTTAAAAATTAAATAAACAGCTTCGGAACAGACTGACCAGGCTGTGAATTTCGCTCGGAAACGCGATCCGTTGATGTCAGTTGTAATGCATCTTCTGACAGTTCTGCACTACTTTCGATAAGGGAATCCTCTTCGGTAGACTGTTCATCAGAATCATTTTGATTACCATCTCCACTTTCCATTGAATTGAATGCTTTCATCATTCTATACATAGCAGGTAAATTTTTCACCATAGGCCCATATTCTTGCACGATCGGTGCAGCACTTTGCACCATTTTTAAAACTTGTTGAACATTATTTAATGTTCCAGACAGACCACCTACCCCATTGCTTAAAAATCCAGCACCTGTTCCAGCAGCAGATTGCGGTCGTAAAAAGCTAAGCAGATTTCGTAAATTGCCTCCTCCAGCTTGTTGAGCTCCGGGTATGGATGCCCCTGGAAATCCCCTTCCTGGAAAAGCTCTTGGAAATTGATTACCGTACATCATATTTCCTGGGTTTACTTGCTGCATATTAAACGGAAAATTACCTGGCTGATTAGATGGAAATACCATATCATTACCCCCTATACCTAACTAAATCATTTATAGTATTGTACGTAAACCCAGAAAAAAGGTGTAGGCGGTAGTTCTTATAGAACTGTATATCATACATATGAGTGAAATATTTCCCGGGCAACCGCACAAACTAACATGTTTCCCTAAATCCAGTGCCATTTTTGCCGAATTCTGGTTTATTTACTCAAATAATAAATATTAAACAAACGTTTGATTAAAATACCGAACTGGAGGAAAATCATACAGTTCCATGCTAGTATTAGCGTAAATAGGAGGAAGTTAGAAAACCACATACGCTTATCATTATATTATCTAACAACGAATAAGCTTTAGTTATTCCTTATATATAGATGAATATCGCACTCAATCCAGCCAATCAGCTACACAGTATAAACTCTAACTTTTGGGGTAACCACCTAATTATTTTAAAATAATTATCTTTCGTTTATTAACAGTTTAGGAAATTATAAAATCAGCTCATTAGTTTACTTTTTTATCAGAGTATAACTGATGCTGTTTAACTTTTTTATCACTTCTATTAGAAGGAAAGCGAAGCCCCATTGCGATTGCAGCGCCAATACAACCGAATAGACATCCAAAAAATAAGTATAAAGTTGGTTGGGAGTCCCCGATTATTACGGAGGCAATCCCTCCGATAGCAGGAAAAAGAGCTACCATGTAGCTGCTTAAGGACGCTCCGATTCGTTCTACAAGTTTAAGGTAGAACATCCATGCAACAAAGGACGCAAAAACTGTTAACCATACCAATGCACCAAGATAAGAAATTGATGTTGGGAGGTAGAAATCCTGACCTTGGAAAGTACAAATAATAAATAATAGGAGTGCTGCTACTACTCCACCGAAACTATTTGAGTAGACAGGATTAATTCCTCGGTTGGCATTTCGTGCTGAACTTGCATCACCTACCGATGTTAATAAGGTACCGAGTAATGCGACACCTACCCCTTTTAATTGAGCAAGATTAAATTGCTCGGATAAAAGAGGATAAATAACAATACATACTGCAATCATACCAATTATTCCACCTATAAGTATTCTAAGGTGTAACCTCTCCCCTAGAAATACGCGCAATGCAATAGGAGTCAATATAGCTTTCATAGAAAACATAAGAGTCACCAGCGCTGCAGAACTCCAGATTGTGCCATAATATAATAAAAGATAACTCAAAGCAAAGTTACAAGCCCCAAATATAATAATGGGTAAAGTATCCCTGCGTGAAGGTCGGCCAGATGGCCGATACAAACAAGCCAGGATAACAAATAACAACGCAGCCCCTGCAATACGGTAGGTTAATGACACTTCAAGACTGATAGGTGTACCTTGAATTTTAACAGCTATAAAGTTTAACCCCCATACAAGGAGACAGAAAATGTACATAAAAATAGTCATTGCATAGTCACATCTGACTGTTCCACAAACACAATATCAAAATGATTAAAAACCTCAATCAAAGCATCTTTTAATTGTAAGATTTGCTCCTCAGTATGATTAGGAGTAACGTTAACACGAAAGCGCTCTGTTCCGACAGGAACGGTTGGTGAGTTAATAGGCTGTAAGTAGACACGATGCCTTTCTAGTAAGCGCTTTGCCGCATCCTTGCACTTTTGAGCTTCACCGATTAAGACAGGGAGGATATGAGTTTCACTAGATTTCATTATAGGGATGCCCGCACGATTGAGTTCCTCTCTCAATATTTTCGTCTTTCTATGTAAAACATCTCTCTCATGATTTGATGCTTTTAAATGCTCAAGACTGGCATTACAAGCTGCCACAATAGATGGGGGCAAAGATGTAGTAAAAATGAACCCGGATGCAAAAGATCGAATGACGTCAATTATCTCATTTGATGCAGCAATATACCCACCTATAACACCAATTCCTTTCGCCATAGTTCCTTGAATTATATCAAGACGATGTTCTATTCCTAATTCCGCAGCTTTCCCCGCTCCTCTTGGACCATACATACCGATAGCATGGACCTCATCGATAAATGTTAAAGCATTATACTGTTCTGCAAGGTCGCAAATTTCTTTAATTGGAGAGACATCTCCGTCCATGGAATAAACGGATTCAAAAACAATAATTTTTGGTTGATCAATGGGCTGTTCTACAAGTAGTTCTTCTAAATGACTCACATCATTATGTCGGAAAACTGCACAGGCAGCCTTAGTACTACGAATTCCATTAATGATTGAAGCATGATTAAGTTCGTCAGAAAATATGGTGCAGTCCGGCAACAGACGAAGTAAGCACTGTAATGTGGCATCATTTGATCCATAGCCTGTTGGAAAAACTAACGCTGCCTCTTTGTTGTGCCAATCCGCAAGTGACGATTCTAACCTATTATAATGTTTATGGGTTCCTCCTATGTTCCTCGAACCACCTGAGCCTACCCCAAACAACTGGATAGCTTCCTGAGCAGCTGCGGTTACTAGGGGATGCTGAGACATACCCAAATAGTCGTTACTACACCAGACAACAACGGATTGATCATTCTTTTTACCACTTAACGTAGCCAGGGGATATTGACCACGTATTCGATTAATAGTAACGAATTCACGATATTGTCCACTTTCTTTTAGTAATTGAATTTTGTTTTTCAATAATTCAGCGTACATAACAAGTCCTCCTTCTTAATCTCTAGTAAACTCAATGTTAATTAGAACTCTACGAAGAATGAATACTATGTAAATTAATTTATTAACATATTCCTCCTTTCTTTCAAATATAAAATTTAGAGTACTTAATAAATTACATACTAATGATGTTAATGGATTTAGTCAATCATTTTTTCAAAAAATTAGTAAATTATATATTATTTTACCAATATAATTATAGTTACAATTCCTAATATTACTTTTCTAAGGGGATTTAGATTGCTCGTCTATGAAAGATACCTGGTTAGCTTTATCTGGAGACAACCATATATGGAGTTTTTATTAATGACTGTCATGGCTTAGATCAACCAATTAGAATGTGAACTGAGATTTCGTATTAGAATGTGAACTGAGATTTCGTAACTGTGCAGGAAAATATAGAGGCAGAGTAAAAAAGACATGAAGGAATTAATTAGCTTATATTGCACAAAAAAAGACGCTAGAAACAATTCTAACGACTCTCATGTTCATGTATCCTATATATATCCCAAAGCTCATCAAACACGGTTACTGCTGTAGGAAATGGGCTATTATATTCAAGGTAGCTACTTATTTCATCATATTCCATCGCGTGCTTTGGAAAATAATGATCCGCAAAGGCCCAATCTGCTAAACGACTTTTTTCATCTGGATTTTTCTTTCCCCGATATGTCATTAAAAAATGATAAAAAGAACGCAATCCGATTCACCTCATCCATCTAAACGATCACTTTCCATGAATTCTTTATGTTTTTTCAGCTTACGCCGGTACACAACAGCAGCTAAATAAATACTAATCTCATACAAAATAATTAATGGTACTGCTACAACAAGCTGCAATATAAAATCCGGTGGCGTAACTATTGTTCCGATAATAACAAGGATTAAATAAGCATATTTACGCGTTTTACGCATAAAATCCGGTGTTAGTACTCCTAAAGCAGTAAGGAACATAGCAATTACTGGTATTTCAAACAACACAGCAAATGGCAACGTAACACGTATAAGAAACTTAAAATAACGATCAACGGTGAACATTTCATTAAACATTCCATCATTTAAGGACAAAAGAAATGGAAGAATTAACTCAATGAACATATAATACCCAAATACTAATCCCGCAATAAATAAAAGAAAGACGGCAGGTATATATGCTAATGTTGCTTTCCTTTCCGACTGTGTTAAACCTGGTCTAACAAACAACCAAACCTGTAATGCAAAAATTGGAATGGTGCAAGCAATTGCCACTATCCCCGCGAGCGTAAAATGAATCCAGATAATTTCACCCGGACTTATTACAGTTAATTTAAAGTCCAAATCACTTTGAAAAAAAGAATATATATCTTTGGAGAACACAAATCCACCAATAAAGAATAAAATGAAAAAAACAGCAATAATTATTATCCTATTTCTTAACTCCGATAGATGATCTGTAAGGTTCATTTCCTTTTCATCCATTGATACGTTGTTAGGCATCCTTTCACTCTCCTACTTACATAAACCTTGTACATAGTACCTACATAAAAGAAGATGCAAGGGTTATACCTTACACCTTCGCATATCAGCTTTTACTAGATGTTTGCTTTTCCGTTTTACTAGCATCATCATCGGTGACGATATCCTTCGTAGCATTTTTAAATTCTTTTAACGAACTTCCAAATGCTTTACCGATCTCTGGAAGTTTAGAAGGACCAAATACAACGAGCGCTATGATTAAAATTAAGATTAACCCAGGAACACCAATACTTGAGAACATTCCCTTCACTCCCTTATGTTATTTACTGCTTTTTTGATCAGTAATAATATCTTTTGTTTCCTTTATTTCATCTGTAACATCACTAGTTAATTCATTTGCAGAAGTTTTAAATTCCTTTAACGTTTGTCCTGCCGCTTTACCAATCTCCGGCAACTTTTTCGGACCGAATATTACTAATGCGATGATTAAAATCAAGATTAGTCCAGGAAAACCTATACTAGAAAACATCTTCACACCTTCTTTTCATAATTAATCTTATTATAATCAAAATTTCAAAAAACAAATATCCTTTGTAAAAAAATTCATAGCGTGTTCAATGATTAAGTATAAAGCGCTTTTAGTGTAACATGTTTTTCTTCTCTTAAACAAGTCTCATTGTCTTAGCGTGTTCATATTGTTCTGGCGTATTCATATTGAAAAAATGACGTTCTACTTGATCACGTGGGAATCCATGAAAATCATGGATAAAGCGAATATTCATCTCCTCAAAAAAACCAGTAACTTTTCGTTCACCCTTATCCAGTTGCTTTTGTACCTCTTCAAGCACTGATTTTTTATAAACAGCTGCTAAAGGATGCATATGTGTTTGATAAACGGGTACAACACCATCATAGTCTTCCAAGTTGTCTATCATATATTGTAAAATCGGATATTGGATAAACGGCATATCACAGGCAGTGATGATAAAAACATCCGCTTTATTATAATAAAGCGCTGCTTCTATGCCTGCTAATGGTCCACTTTCTTGATACCTATCTGTTACAAATCGAGCTGGTAAATCGTTATAAAGCTGGGGCTGATGTGTAACAATGGATAAGCAATTCGTCACCTTCATCAATTCAAGAAAGATACGATTTATCACCGTTTGATTGCCAATTTTCAATAAAGACTTATTTGTTCCCATTCGCCGAGATTTACCACCAGCAAGTATTACCCCACAAGTATCCATTCGTTCCTCCCTACTACTTAAATTCGATCATACTGTAAAAAGTAATATTCGTAAGGATTTGTATCATTTCTTTCCCCTTTAACCTTAGAAGTAAGCCTCCATTCTTTTTCTGAGAATGTAGGAAAATATGTATCCCCATCAAAAGAATGATTAATCCACGTAATATACATTCTGTCAGCTATCATCATCGCCTGCTCAAATATTTTTCCACCACCAATGATAAAATATTCCTGATCAGGGTGGTTCTCACTCCACTGTTTAATATGATCTAAGCTATCAATTACTTGGACATCGTCAGGGAAATCATTATCCCCTCTCGTAAGCACAACATTTGTACGGTTGGGTAAACTACGTCCTAATGAATCATACGTTTTTCTCCCCATAATGATAGTTTGATTGACTGTCTTTTCCTTAAAAAAGCGTAGATCCTTTGGTAATCGCCATGGTAAATCATTATCTACACCGATGACATGATTGCGATCCATTGCCAATAATAATGATATCATTCTTTGTCCTCCTAATATCTAACAGTTGCTTACACAGCTATCGGTGCCTTGATGGCTGGATGTGGGTTGTAATCCAATATTTCAAAATCAGAAAGTTCGAAATCAAATATAGACGTTTTTTCTGCATTTAATTGTAATGTTGGAAAGCTTCTTATTTCACGATTTAGCTGTGTCTTTACTTGATTTATATGATTCGTATATATATGTGCATCCCCCAAGGTATGGACAAATTCACCTGGTTGTAGATTACATTCATGCGCAATTAGGTGTGTAAGTAAAGCATAACTTGCAATATTAAACGGTACGCCAAGGAATACATCCGCACTCCGTTGATATAGTTGACAAGAAAGCTTACCTTCTGCTACATAAAACTGAAATAATGTATGACATGGAGGTAAAGCCATTGATGGTATATCTTCAGGGTTCCATGCTGATACAATGTGCCTCCTTGAATCCGGCTTGTACTTAATGTTCTCGATTACTTCTTTAAGTTGATCGATTACCTCATTTTGTGATGTCTTCCATTGACGCCACTGTTTTCCATAAACAGCTCCTAAATCGCCAAACTTTTTAGCAAACGCATCATCAGCGAGAATTCGCTCTTTAAAAATGGACATTTGCTCTTTATATTGCTCATGGAAACGAATATCAAGCTGTGAACGGTTACCAAAATCCGTCATATCTGGTCCATGATAACTATCACTTGTAACCCATTTTTCAAACGCCCATTCATTCCATATATTATTGTTGTTTTGTAGCAGGTATCGTATATTCGTATCCCCTTTTATAAACCATAGGAGCTCACTTGCAACTAAACGAAAAGGCACCTTTTTGGTAGTTAACAATGGGAATCCTTTTGCTAAATCGAAGCGCATTTGGTGACCAAAAACAGAATAGGTACCAGTATTTGTACGATCTTGTTTATTAGTACCATTATGTAAAATGTGATTACATAAATCTAAATATGCCCTTTCTCCTGTAACCATATCTATTCCTCCATTTACTATCTACTATCCAACTAATTGTAACACAAACTACAATTTTAAGCAGTTTACACATCACGTTAACATACTGTATTTGAACAGGCGCACTCCAATTTTTGAGGCATTGTCAGTCTTAATAAGATTTAGAGTTTACGTTTGTAACACAATCGTAACTCATAAACATGCTAAATACTCATAAATCTGTTAGAGACAGTCATAAATTAGAAAGGGGTATTTGCATGCTAAATGGGACTGTAGAGCACGTAGTAAAACGTTCTTTACTTTATGGCTACGTGTTAAGTCAACCACTTGTAGCCTATGTTGATGCATATCCTGAACTACAAAATAAGCTTTTATTCGAATCAGAACAACTAGAGTTTGGCAAACATGGCGAAGCTATTCGCATCCTACAACAAAAGCTTCATACATTATCCTATTTTGATAATAATATAGATGGTAAATTTGGAATCTTAACCGAGCACGCACTTAAAAACTTTCAAGCTGAACATAGCTTAACGATTAATGGGAAAGTTAACGAGGATACATTAAAAGCAATAATCAAAGATGAAGAACAAGAATATATAGATCAGTTAGAAAATTTTTCAGATGAGATCCGGCCTGGAATGTACAACGCAAAAGTAAAGATCGTTCAAAAGTCATTACAATACTTTGGATACTATGAGGGTGAATTAGACGGAATATATGGCCCATTAACGAAGCAAGCATTACAAATTGCTGAAGACGAACATAAAATGGATTTAATTGATGATACCTACCTTACCTCAAATGCACCAGTAGAAAAAAAGAAGAAGTCAGAAAATGTGCAGCAAAGAAATGAGGAGTCTGTTGAAGAAAAGCAGGAAGCAGCAAAGGAAGTTAAAAAAGTTCGCATAGAAGGCAATGATGGAGCGACTATAGTTCAAGAAGCTCGTTCACAAATTGGTACGCCATATACTTGGGGAGGAACCTCACCTAGTGGATTTGATTGTAGTGGTTTTATTCAATATGTATATCAACAACAAGGCGTGCAGCTTCCGAGAACCGTGAGTGATATTTGGAATTTTTCCACTCCCATCTCGAATCGCTCTGTCGGTGACCTCGTATTTTTTGAAACATATAAACCAGGACCATCCCATATGGGAATTTATATCGGTGACGGAAAATTTATCCATGCAGGTGAATCGAATGGCGTGGAGATTAGCGAATTAACTAATCCTTATTGGGAAGCTAGGTACCTTGGCGCAAAGCGAGTTAATCAATAATAGCATAAAGTGGGAGTCTTACTGAAAAAGATACCCATCAAACGATGGATATCTTTTTAGCTTATGTACAGTAAAGCAATACCTTTACCACTCGTTATAAAATTGTTCTAAATATCTTTCCATAAATTGATGACGTTCGTTAGCAATTTCTTGGGCTGTTTCTGTGTGAAGCAGCCCTTTCAGTTTCAATAGTTTATCATAGAAATGCTGGATGGACGTATGCTTCGATGTTTCATGGAATATAGGTTGCCCTTTTGCACCTCCATAAGCAAAGGTTCGAGCAATGCCAATCGCACCAATTGCATCCAGTCTATCAGCATCCTGCACGACTTTTCCTTCCATTGTAGTTGGAATCCTCCCTTTTCGGAAAGAAACATTTCTCATAATTTGCCTAATTTCCTTGATATCGCTCTTTGTAAAATCTATGGAATGAAGGAAAGCATCCATTTCGTTCAATGATTTGATCGAATCATGAAATAATTTTTCATCACCTATATCATGGAGCCAAGCAGCAGCTTCACAAATAAATGGCTCTGCGCCCTCCTTATTGGCGATCATTCTAGCCATTCGTGCTACTCGCTCCATATGATAATAATCATGGCCAGTAGGATCATCCGTAAAACAACTAAAAACATAGGCTTTTATCTTTGCTAACTGTAAAGCTGCCTCCATTAAAACAGCCCTTTCACCTTTCCATCTGCTGTTACGTCCATATTTAGCGCTGCCGGTTTTTCAGGAAGTCCAGGCATCGTTAATACATCACCTGTTAATACAACAATAAAGCCTGCACCTATAGATGCTCGTAGTTCCCTAATAGTGATCGTAAAACCTTCTGGTCTCCCTACACGTGCAGGGTCATCTGAAAGTGAATATTGTGTCTTAGCCATGCAAATTGGGAGGTTATTCCATCCCTGCTTTTCAAATAGCTTTATTTGCTTCGATGCATGCTTTGAAAGCTCAATATCCTTCGCTCCATAAACTGTTTGAGCTATTTTTCTAATTTTTTCTTCAATAGAATCTTCTAATTCGTATAGTGGTTTAAAGCTTTTCTTCCTGCTTTCGGTCTTAGCGATAATTTTGTTAGCTAATTGAATACCACCTGATCCACCACTTGCCCATACGTCAGTCAATGCTACTTCAACATGTTGTTCCTCACACCAGTTCTCAATAAAATGGACCTCATTTTCTGTATCGGTTGGAAACTTATTGATAGCAACTACAAATGGAACATCAAACGCTTCAATCGTTTCCATATGTTTTTTCAGATTTTTCATACCTGCTTTAAGTGCTTCTAGATTTTCTTCGGCAAGTTTATCCTTTGCCAACCCACCATGCATTTTTAATGCACGAACTGTAGCAACAATAACAACTGCGGCAGTGTCAATGTTTCCAACACGTGATTTTATATGAAAATACTTCTCAGCACCTAAATCTGCACCAAACCCCGCTTCTGTTACAACATAATCACCTAGTTTAGCCGCAGTTTTTGTAGCGATAATACTGTTACATCCATGCGCTATATTCGCAAATGGCCCGCCATGTATAATCGCTGGAGTATTTTCGATCGTTTGAACAAGGTTCGGTTTTAATGCATCTTTTAAGAGTAACGTTAATGCTCCCTCCGCTTTAAGATCACTCACAGTAACGGGTTGCTCATTATAGGTATAGCCAATCACAATTCTTGCCAATCGTGATTTTAAATCTACTATATCGGTTGCTAAACATAAAATGGCCATGATTTCAGATGCAACTGTAATTGTAAAGCCATCTTCTCTCGGAACACCCTTTGATGGTCCTCCTAGCCCTACGATGATTTGACGTAATGCTCGATCATTCATATCCATGACACGTTTCCATTCTATTCTTCTCGGATCAAGATCGAGTTCATTTCCTCGATGAATATGATTGTCAATCATTGCCGATAGCGCATTATTTGCACTCGTAATAGCATGTAAATCTCCGGTAAAATGAAGGTTTATATCTTCCATTGGTAATACTTGAGAATAACCCCCTCCTGCTGCACCACCCTTTATTCCCATTACTGGACCTAATGATGGTTCACGCAATGCAATTACTGCTCTCTTACCTATTTGGTTCAAGGCTTGTCCTAAGCCTACTGTGACTGTGGATTTCCCTTCTCCTGCAGGGGTTGGGTTAATAGAGGTAACAAGAATAACTTTGCCATCTGGCTTATCCTTTAACGTATGTAAAAGATGATTGGATATCTTTGCTTTTGTATGTCCATACGGCTCCCATTCATCTTTACTTAAATTCAAGTTCTCAGCAATTTTATGTATCGGTTCTAGCTTTGCTTCCTGTGCTATTTCTATATCCGTTTTCATGTAATAGTACCCCTTCCTAAAATTTAGATAAATATGGTGGGAAATAACTTCATCCTATCTACTACATTTCGATGTAAATCATGATCGTTCATACAGTAATTACAGCAAATTCTGCCGCTTGCCTTCATGCTCTCCTTGCATGTCTCTTGATACCGCTTCACCTAATCAAATTATAGACGAGTAACGAAAAAATGTCGACATAACCTTGCTTATTTTCTTGACTCACTTATGTAAATAAGCTATATTAGACACAAGCAAAGAAGATGTACGGATTCATTAATGACGCAGGCAGCTTCTATAGAAGTGGATGTAATAGTGATCCTACACTTCTATAGAAACTGCCTATTTTTATGTTCTGTCTATCTGCTTTGTATTACCACGTTTGTGCTTAAAGAAACGTGAAAGTTTTTAGGAGGATTATTCATGGAAAATGGTGTAGTTAAATGGTTCAATGCTGAAAAAGGATATGGCTTCATTCAGCAAGAAGAAGGAAATGACGTATTTGTACATTATTCGGCAATTCAAGAAGAAGGCTTTAAAACACTTGAAGAAGGACAAGAAGTTTCTTTTGAAATCGTTGAAGGTGAGCGTGGTCCACAAGCAGCTAATGTTGTTAAAAAATAAATAGTGATCAAAATATATAAAGCGGTAATCTTAATGGTTACCGCTTTTTTTGGTGGTTATAATAGGAATATCCTTGCTTTTCGAGTTAGTTCTTCGTATAATAGCTTTTGTGTTTTTCGCGGTTCGAGAACTCCCGCGTTACCAAAACTAAGGAGGAATAATAATGCCTAACGAGCTTATATGGATTTTATTTGCGTTGGTCAATTTTTCGTTATTGCTATTGTTCTATCGACTATTTGGTAGAACAGGCTTATATGTTTGGATCGGAATGGCAACAGTGATAGCCAATATTCAGGTGTTAAAAACAGTGGATTTAATTGGCTTAACAGCTACTCTTGGGAATATCCTATATGGAACTGCTTATTTAGCTACCGATATAATTAATGAAAAACATGGTAAAAAAGAGGCGAAAAAAGCAGTATGGTTGGGATTTGCAACATTAGTTACCATGACAATCATCATGCAAATTGCCTTAGCATTTGAACCAGGTGCTGAAGACATTGCTCATGATGCGCTGGCGACTATATTTAGTTTAATTCCACGAATAGTGGCCGGAAGCTTAGCAGCGTATATGATTAGTCAATACTTTGATGTTTGGATTTATGATAAATTACGTAATCTATTTCCAAGTGATCGGCAGTTATGGATTAGAAATAATGGGAGTACGGTGATAAGTCAATTTGTAGATACGATTGTTTTCTGTACTATTGCATTCTATGGAACATATCCATTCGATATTTGGTTGGAAATATTTATAACAACCTATGTTATCAAATTCGCGGTGGCAATTATCGATACACCATTTATGTATATTGCTAAGAACATGCATGTTGAAAAAAGTAATAGCACAAATTAATGCAAAAGGAAGCACAATAACCTATTTAACTATTGTGCTTCCTTTTTTTCTTATCAAGTCCCCATTTATTCTTGTATTATAGTTACCTCTTGTTATATGCATACATATGTATATTAGCTTGGACTCATTTTATCTTCCATTAGTATCTCCTGAATAAATAGACTCATTAAACAATTTTCAATCTATATACTCAAAGACCCCCAACCTGACGAAATTCTTATTCGTTGGCTTCCTTCACACTGGTTCTTTTATTTCGACAACTAAAAAATAACTTACATTTATTCTGTAACATCTTTGAGGAATAGGATAAGATACTATTCATTCATACATGCCTCTCCCTCCTCTCTATCTAAATTTCGGTTTCGCGGCAGTTTGCATTCTTAGTTCAAACGACATTTTTGCATGATGCTTCAACACTAATCAAATTTGCTAAGTTAAAACATGCTGACTTCGTTCCGTTTACCTTTTATCAATATGCTCCCTGCTCTGTTAGGCTTACTAATTACCTAATTATCGTATTCTAAGCCATGCTTAAGTCAGCAGGATAAGCTTGTTTATGTGCCTTACTTTTTAAACATTTGTTTCAAACAGCTACTACTTCTTTCCTACAAGGTAGTTTTTCACTTAATTGCCACTTTTTCTTCACAAATCCTTCAATTACTTTTCTAACCTAAATGTTAGTAAAGTACTGATACAGAGCGGTTCGAACATAATTGAACAAATTGTGAAAACACTAACGAACAATGCTAATTCGGGCAGTGTTTTGTGTATGATGAAAATAGAAGCACTACTTTAGTCATGAGGGGGGAGTAGAATGGAAAATGCTGAAAAGCAGAAATCTGAAGAGCGTGTAGAAACGCCAAACCTGAAAGGTACACTACTATCTGTGTTATTACTAGGAGTCTTCATTATCGTTAGTTGGTTTGGTGTATTTGCCTTATTTTTATCTAGGTAATTGGAATGAATTTAGGGGGGAGTGTTAGCATGCATTTGCATAAGTTTGAGAAGGTATGGTTAATATTTGGAACTGGATCACTTCTATTATTCTTGCTTGTGATTGGGGTTGGTGCATTTTATAAAGGTACCCATCCTTCCAGTCATTTAGAAACAATTGACTTAAAGAATATTGAAAGTCATGAGGCCTTTCAACCAGATAATTTAGGCGTAACACAGGTAAAAGAGGATCAGTATATCGTTAATTTTGTTGCCTCTGCCTTTAACTATGATTTTGGTGTTGATGATAATGGTAAACCGCTAAAAAAGATTAGAATTCCTAAAGGATCTACTGTTTTATTTCAAGCAACAACAAAAGATGTAATTCATGGATATCAAGTTGCTGGGACGAATGTAAATATGATGCTGGAGCCTGGTTACATTAGCCGCTACGAAACGGTTATGGATGAGACAGGTGAATTTACAATTGTATGTAATGAATACTGTGGATTGGGTCATCACCAAATGTTTGCTTCTGTGGAGGTGTATGAATAATGATTGCTACTAAACTTGGTATTTCAAAATCTGATTCCAAACTTACTATGGCCTTTATCTATGTTGCGTTTATTTCACTATTTATTGGTGGGCTAATGGGGCTGTTACAAACACTTGTAAGATCAGGTTCCCTTTCACTTCCATGGGGAATCACCTATTATCAAGTATTAACGGTACATGGAGTAATACTCGGACTCGTTTTAACTACTTTTTTTATTATCGGTTTTCAATATGCTTTGATGGCCAAAACAGTTGGTATTTCAAAAAAACAGCGATTATATGCCTGGTTAAGTTTTATAGTCATGTTAATTGGTACGGTCATGGCCGCCGTTATGGTGTTATTAGGTAAAGCAAGTGTACTATATACATTTTACGCTCCATTGCAAGCACATCCTATATTTTATTTTGGATTGGCATTGGTTATTATCGGTAGTTGGATTGCCTGTTTTGTTAACTTCCGACAACTCTATGTTTGGAAAAAGACTCATAAAGATGAAAAATCACCGCTTCTTGCCTTTATGGTAGTTATCAATATGGTATTATGGTTTATTGCAACGCTTGGTGTAGCAGCCGCAGTCATTGTTCAATTTATTCCGTGGTCCCTTGGATATGCGGAAACGATTAATGTTTTAGTAAGTAGGACCTTGTTTTGGTATTTTGGTCATCCACTTGTATATTTTTGGCTACTACCTGCATATATGGCTTGGTATGCCATAATCCCGAAGATTATTGGCGGCAAAATTTTTAGTGATTCATTAGCACGATTGTCTTTTGTATTATTTTTATTATTCTCTATACCAGTCGGCTTTCATCATCAGCTGACAGAACCTGGAATTGACCCAACGTGGAAGTTTATACAAGTTGTACTTACATTTATGGTCATCATTCCTTCACTTATGACAGCATTTTCTATGTTTGCCATGTTTGAGATAACTGGCAGACGGAAGGGGTTTCGTGGATTATTTGGTTGGTTTAAACATTTACCTTGGAAGGACGTTCGTTTCTTTGCTCCTATGGTAGGTATGCTTGCATTCATACCAGCAGGAACTGGAGGAATAATCAATGCATCCCATCAATTAAACAACGTTATTCACAACACGATGTGGGTTACTGGTCATTTCCACTTAACTGTAGCAACTACTGTTTTACTTACCTTTTTCGGAATTAGCTATTGGTTGATCCCACACCTAACAGGTAGAAAGCTAACAAAGAAGATCAATAATTTAGGGTTAATACAAACCGTTATTTGGGCAGTAGGGATGACTATCATGTCTGGATCCATGCATATATCTGGTCTGCTAGGTGCACCGCGAAGATCTGCCTTCTCTGAATATGGTGGAACTGCCCAAGCATCAGATTGGATAGGATATCAAATTGCTCAAGCGGTTGGAGGCACTATTTTATTTATCGGTATTCTACTAATGGTATATATCTTTCTGCAATTAACTTTCTTTGCACCGAAGGGACAGGAAGAGTTCCCAATTGCTGAAGAAGAAGTGAATGCTCAACCGACACCGCTATTTTTAGAAAATTGGAAGCTCTGGATTGGCATTACAATTGGGTTAATCTTATTTGCATATACCATTCCATTTATCGATATTATTCTGCACGCTCCAACGGGTAGCGAACCATTTGCTTGGCCAATCGGGAATTCATAATATACTAGGAGTGAGTATCCCATAAGGTACAAAGGAATATAGAACTCCTGTAGAAGGAGCAATATCGTGTCACTAACCTGAAGTATTTTATTCACGAGAAGGATGAACCGTCGTTGCCCCATGGCAATAGTATACTTCAGCTGTATAGGTAAAGAGCTGTCTTTATGGACAGCTCTTTCCTATTCTGTTAACTTTGTATCTTTTAACGCATTTTCCTCTGCTGGAATTCGAACAGTTAATAACAGGATGTGCAACAACGGAAACAATACTGCCGTTATATATGCCTCAAACAACAAGGGGATAACCAATAATTCAATTCCCACTACGATATAATTGGGATGTTTTACATATTTATATGGACCTTTCCTCACTAAAGGGAACTGTGGAGATATTATGATTTTCGTGTTCCAAAACTTACCTAACGATGAAATACACCAAAAACGTACGAACTGGAGCAATAGAAACAGTACAAACAAATAAATGTTAAATTGGAACGTAGCTGGATGCCTTAGTAATACCTCGACAATTAGCGAGAGAAAGAATAAGCTGTGTACAAGGATAAACCACTTATAATGCTCTTCCCCTCTTTCTACCCCACCTCTTTCTTTTATCCAGACTTCATTTCGTTTGGCAATGTTCAGCTCAACTAATCGTTGTATGATAATAAAGCACAGTATAACCCACATAAATAATGGCATTAGTCTACCCACTCCATAAGTATTAACTCAGAGCTAAAGCCTGGGCCAAGTGCTGATATTACACTTTTTTCTCCCTTAGAAATGGCTTCCTTCATCCAGGCACCTAGGACATAGAGAACGGTGGCAGATGACATATTACCATGATTACGTAACACATTAATAGAATGCTTAAATTTTTCAGGCTTGGCTTGTAGAACTTTTTCCATGGAATCGATTACTTTTTTACCCCCTGGATGAGCAATAAACGAATGTATATCCTGTTCATTTATTCGTGTTGCTTGCAGAAAGATTTGTAAATGCTCTCGCCAAAACGTTTCTACTAGAGCAGGTATACTTTTCGAAAAAATAACCTCAAAGCCACCATCAGTTATATCCCACCCCATTACGGATATACTGTCTTTTTTTGTGTATGAATGAGATTGCAGAAGCTTGGGAATAGAGCCTTTTTTCTTGCGTAATATTAAAGACTTCTCACCAACCGCTAATGCCGCACTTATTCCATCACCAAATAACGCTGTTCCAATGATATTACTCTTTTTCATATCCCCTTTTTGAAACGTCAAACTACATAGTTCACAGCAAACAATCAATGCAGATTTATCTGGATTAGCTGTTAACCAATCATAAGCTCTTGATAATCCAATTGCCCCACCAGCACAGCCTAACCCCCATAAAGGCATTCGCTTTATATCTGATCGAAAAGGTCGTTCATTAAATAGATGAATATCCATAGATGGCGTTGCTATACCTGTACTAGACACAAATATGATCATATCTATTTCCTCATACAAAACAGGTTCATCTAAAAATTGTTGATTCGTTAAGCAAGCGTCTATTGCGCGCAGGGCATACTCTTTTGCATAGGTCGTATAAAGCTCGTTTCTTTCCTTAAAGGAGTGATCTCGTAAAAACCATTCTGAGTCAACAACAAATTGGCGCTCATTGACCTGCGCATTGTCAAATACCGGAAGCAGCCGTGATCGTTGTCGAAGGGAATACGTAAATACTTTTTGCACAATTTGCTTTACTTCCTCTTGTGGCATACGATAATTAGGAATACCGAGTCCTGTTGAACAAATATATGTCATGGAATACTCCTTCTTTTAGAAAGCAAACAGCTCAACTTAGTTAAACTGATAAATAGCTGCATACTTTTGCTTTAAGTATCTTACTAAGTAATCAGGATTTAATCCTTCGTTTGTAACATCCTTGATAATTTCAAGTGGTTTCTTCATCTTGCCATGTTGATGTACAGCTTCGGATAACCATTGTTTAATTCTACGACAGTCTCCGGTCATAATAATTTCATCAACGTTTACTTCACTTCTTAAGGTGTGATTCAACTGTGCAGCATACATATACCCTAATGCATACGAAGGAAAATAACCAAAATCGCCTCCTGCCCAATGGATATCCTGAAGGACTCCTTCTCTATTAGTTGGAGGGTTTATTCCTAAATAAGCCACCATTTTCTCATTCCATAGCTTAGGTAAATCTTGCACGTTAATCTCTCCATTAATCAAAGCTTTTTCAAGCTCGTAACGTACCATGATATGAAGTGAATAGGTTAATTCATCTGCTTCAATGCGTATGAATGAGGGCTTCACTTCATTTACTGCACGAAAGAATTGGTCCAACTCTACATCCCTAAAGTGCTGGGGGGCATATGATTGAAACTCTTGATAATTAGCTTCCCAAAATGTATGACTCCTTGCTATAAAGTTTTCCCAAAATAATGATTGTGATTCATGAATTCCCATTGACGTTCCTGTTGCAAGCGGTGTATTCATTAAGCTTTCTGCAATATTTTGTTCGTATAATGCATGTCCGCCTTCATGAATAGTCCCAAAGATCGCCATTCTAAAATCGTTTTCATCGTATCTTGTAGTAATTCGTACATCATTTCGATTGAGCGCAATTGCAAAGGGATGAATGGTTTCGTCTAATCGACCAGATTGAAAATCATAGCCCATTTGCTTTAAAATTATTTTGGTAAAGGCTTCCTGATCATTTTTAGGAAAATGTGCTTGCAAAACATCGGTGTCAGGCTTTACAGGACTTGCTTTGATTTGATCCAATAGAGATACTAACGATGTGCGCAATGCAGGAAAAACCTCATCTAACATCGTTGTTGTTACCCCAGGCTCGAAGTTATGTAGTAATGCATCATAGATATTATGCTCATATCCCCAATAAGTAGCAAATTGTTTATTATAATCGACTAGTTTCTCTAAATATGGTTGAAACAATTGGAAATCATCGTTTTGCCTAGCTTCTTGCCAGACGGCTTCAGATTTGGATTGCGTCATAATAAATTCTCTATACAGTTCATGAGGTATTTTACGATTTCTTTCATAATTTTCCTCACAAACCTCAACTGTCCTTTTTAATATTGGATCAGTCGTATCATTTTTTAAAGCATCAATAAAATGTTTCATTTTATCAGAAGTTTCCAGCTTATGAATCTTTTCTCCCAGAAAACCAGCAACTTCAGAACGTTGTTCGACACCATGATTAGGTATTTTGGTACGCATATCCCAATGAATTAGCATCAATGACTCATTATAAGCACTTATTTCACGTAAGTAATGTCTAAAGTCTTTCTCTACGGTATTTATAGTTGTCATTCCAAATCCTCCCTCACCTTTTTACCAAAATATTGATAATAATCTGTTCGGATATATCCATTAAATAACTTTCGTTTCTTCGTCGCTCTTTGACCAAATGCTTTTTCAAAGTTTTCGTAAGCGGTTAGTATATAAATGCTCCAGCTTTCATGATGTTTCATAACAGAGCCTAAATCATTAGCAATTTTTGCAGCATGCTTATAATCACCAAGCCTTTGTCCATATGGAGGATTGCCAATAAGATAACCATTATGCTTGCGAATCGTTAAATCCTTTACTTGCATCTGCTTCCATGTTATCAAGTCCCCTAATCCTGATTCCATCGCATTTTGCTTTGCAATGTCTATCATTTTATGATCAATGTCAGAGCCGATAATTTCTAACTTTTGATCATAGTTTGCTTTATCTTCTGCTTCTTGAAAAGCATCCTCCCAATGCTTTCTTTTTATGAAGCTCCATTCTTCTGAAGCAAACTCACGGTTAAAGCCAGGTGCAATATTCTGACCAATTAACGCAGCTTCAATAGCAATCGTTCCTGACCCACAAAAGGGATCTATTAATGTTTCATCTGCATGCCAGTTAGTTAGCATAATTAAAGATGCAGCAAGGGTTTCCTTTAAAGGGGCATCCCCCTGCCCTACTCGATATCCTCTTTTATGTAATCCTGTGCCAGAAGTATCAATCGTCAGAGTAGCTTCATCCTTCAAAAGAGCAATCTCAACTTTAAACATAGCACCAGACTCAGGTAATTTAGAAACAATTCCATACTTTAATTTTAACCGTTCAACGATTGCTTTTTTTGTTATGGCCTGACAATCGGGAACACTATACAGCTTAGACTTAACCGATTTTCCGATTACTGGAACTTGTCCGTCCTCTGCAATATATTTCTCCCAAGGCAATGACTTGGTACCTTCAAATAACTCCTCAAAGGAGCTAGCTTTAAAAGTACCTACCTGTAATTTAACCCGATCAGCGGAGCGTAGCCATAAATTACAACGAGGAATAGCAGAGATAGGCGCTTCAAAAATAACCTTTCCGTTCTCTACGTGTGTTTCATAGCCTAATGCATTTACCTCTTTAGCCACAACTGCTTCTAATCCCATAGCTGCTGTTGCAATTAATGTTACAGTTTGCATATATAATTAATTCCTTTCCTATCAGTATCATGTTTTCCATAGTTTATCATATCTACATACGGTTTATGAACGCTAATAAAAATAAAAAACCTTTCCAATAACCCAAAAGGGAATCAGAAAGGTTTATTTCCTCGTCATAGACCAATTAAATACTCGATAAGCCATGTTCTGTTCCATTGTACTGCCATCGGTGGTCAACCTCGTACGCCGGTTGTAATCATCTATCTACAAGTTTATACTTGTCCCTTTTTCGGTTCATTTCCCTACTAAAGAGTGCCCCTACCATTATTTGGGTTGCTCACTCGTGGGGTTTACCTCGTTCCACCTGAAATGTTTCCAAATCAGCTACGTCACTGTGGCACTTTCAAGGCTAGCTTCCATATCTAATAGACGTAGGTAGCTATCCTGCCGTTAACCAAATGGTTACCTTGACTTATGAATTCGTCAAGCACGAACACTACAAACATCGCAGTTTGTGTGAGCATGGACTTTCCTCTGTATATATTATACAGCGATCACATGAGTATTTAATTTATTTCCTCAAATTACTATACCATAAGTACTAGATTTAATCAAGTTTCCCTATGACTTTCATTTAGCTTTTGCTTTTCAACTGCCTTAACTTATTAACTCTCTGTCTCAGCGAATTTCTTTCCGAAAACAGCCTTCTCCAAGTTTGACAATCGTTTTAAAACATCATAATTTACTTGCGGATTAGGATTAGGTTGTGCAGAGCGTGTTTTGGGCGGCTGTTCCACGGTTGATGATTTTTTCAACCTATCATTCTCTTGTTGAAGCCTTTCTAACTCTTGCTTAAAAGCATCATAATCCTGAATAATTAAATCTAAAAATTCATCAACTTCCTCTTGATTATAGCCCCGCATTGCTGTCTTAAAATCTTTTTCTAAAATATCTTTACTACTTAATTGTACTCGATTCGTACTCACAGTATCACCTCATCATGTCTACATGTTAATTTGTTCGTATCCATTTCCATTTCATTTAACATTTTATTAATTCTATTTATTTTTATGCCATTTCTTTCTACTTATTATAGCATTAAATTGTCAACCTGAAAAATGAATACATTATTCAGATTTATTCTCATGCTATTCCTTCATTTTTATAATTATATAAAGTAACATACACTGTTCAAAACAACCTAAATCAAGCATGGTTATTGATTCTATTTTTTTCAGACGATAAATTAAGGTATTACGATGTATAAAAAGAGACTTTGCTGCCCTACTTATATTTAAATTGCTATCACAGTATACAATAAAGTTATAACTAAGCTCCATAAAATCGTCATGTGCAAAAAACGGTTCTACTCGCCCGTTTAACTTCGACTGTATTTGAGAATTAAGCTGATACGGAATAAGTTGCATAAGTACATTCCAATCATAATAAGAATAGATGGCCGGTTCTATAGATAGCCTACTTGCAAATTCCACAAGCACCTCTGCCTCGTGATAGGATTGATACAAGAGGTGAAGAGCATCATATTTATATCCAGCAGCAATGGAAACAGTATGAATATTATAATCATGCAACCTTTTAATGAGCAGTACGCTTTTGTTTTTAAATTCTGCCATAAACTGATGAAAAACGGTGTCATCCGTAATCGGTTTTAATAAAATAATTTTTTCTGGATTTAAAAACGTACAAATATGATGTAAGTCGTTATTATATGTTTTTCGAATACACGCTAATATTTCTTTCTTCAAATAGTCTAAGGAATAGGCCTGTCGCTTATCCATCTGTATACTTTTAAGTAACGAATCTCCGATATTGATTACAATACAAAGGCGCTGTATTCCTTCCTCTATCTGCAATACCTTGCAATAGTGGGCGACTCTTTCTTTATGTCGGTTTCCATCTAACAAGATATATTGCACAAATGACTCTAACGTTTTTGCTTCTAAGTCCTCTATATGCGTATGAATTGTTTCTTGCCATATCATCTCCACATACTTCTTAATAAGCTCTGCATATGGTTTAACCTCCAACGGATTTCCGATGATACCTAGCACTCCAATGGTTTGAGAATCTAAATGTAATGGAACTGCTACACCAGGTAAAACATTCGTCATACTAGAAATTTTGTCATTATCAAATAAGATGGTTCGATTCTCTTTAATAACTTCTATTGAGGGAGTATGTAATGTTCCAATTCGTTCAGCATTTGTATCCCCAATAATATATCCTCTCTTATCACTTAAGCTAATGGGAAAAGGCGAAATTTTTGAAACCGCTTTCACTGTTCGTTGTGCAAATTGTACAAAACGTTCCATCTACTTTTCTTCCTTTTATATGGGTATTTTCTAATATTTTATCATAATTTTGATTATTTAAAATAATTATTTCTCTAAGAAATTTTGTATAGTTTTGACATAGATTTTCCAGTCTAGCTTAGGTTATAACTAGTTATAATCATTCCACATATAACTTGAGGTGATTTTCGTGCGTAAGAAAGCAGATATTATCATTATTGGTGGCGGTGTAATTGGCTCAAGCGTTGCCTACAATTTATTAAATGACGGTTACGATGGAGCAATTATTGTATTAGAAAAAGACCCGATGTATGAATTTTCTTCTACCCCTAGAAGTGCTGGTGGTATCAGACAATTATTTACTACGTCTATTAATATTCAAATAAGCAGATATAGCTTACAAAAATATAAAACGTTTCCAACCGACATGGCAATTCATGGAGAAACTGCTGAGATCGATTTTAAACAGCGAGGATACTTGTTTCTCGCCAAAGACGAAAATGTAAACCAGTTAAAAAAGCAATGTGAACGACAGCGACAATTTGGTGTTCCTTCCGACTTTTTAACACCACAAGAGCTGCTAACTATCATTCCAGAATTAACTATATCCGATTTACAGGGTGGGCTGTACTGTGAGGAAGATGGCTACCTTGACCCATACTCTGTTATGCAAGGCTATGCTAAAAAGGCCAAGCATCTAGGTGCTACGTATATATATGAAGAGGTTGACACTATTCTAAAAGACAATGATTGTGTCACCGGAATACAATTAGCGAATGGAGAAAGCTACTATGCTCCAATTGTTATTAATTGCGCTGGCCCATGGGCTGCTGCGCTAAGTGAGAAAATAGCGCTACCTTTACCAATCGTACCTTTAAAACGTCAAATTATTCAGTTCGATATCGAAGAACCCTTACATAATAACCTTCCTCTAACTGTAGATCCAACAGGCGTTTATTTCCGTCACGAAGGAAAACAATTGATTTCAGGTTATTCAGAGCAAGTAAAGCCAGGTATTGATTTTTCGTGGAGACGCTCCTTCTTTTTAGAACAATTATGGCCCGTGCTAGGTCATCGAATTTCTAATTTTGAATGTGCAAAGATTCGTAGTGGATGGGCAGGGATGTACAGCTTTAATACGATCGACCAAAATGCGATTATCGGTGAGCACCCTAAATTAAATGGATATTATACCGCATGTGGCTTCAGTGGTCATGGAATGCAGCAGGCTCCTGCTGTAGGTAAAGGGTTATCCGAGTTGATCCGATTAGGTAAATATGAGTCCTTGAACCTTCATCCATTAAGATTTGAACGATTTCAAGAAAAGGAATTGCTTATTGAGGGTGCTATAGTTTAACAACGTAAACGAATGGAGGTCATTACATGTTATTTTTAAATGAATCGGCTATAAAAGAAGCTGTATCCATGAAGCAAGTTATTCATGCAATTGATAACGCATACAAGCTCTACGGCTCTGGAGCATTTCACATGCCCACTCGAATGCAACTACAGGATGAAACAAATACTTTATTGCTAATGCCTTGCCTAACTAATGAATCAATAGGTACAAAGTTGATTACATCTTTTCCAAATAACACGAGCCATCCTACCTTACAAGGACTTGTAATTTTAACTAGTCGTGAAACTGGCGAATGTCAAGCGCTTTTAGATGGGTCGTTTATAACAGGAATTCGAACAGGTGCAATTGGTGGCTCAGCCATTAGACATCTCGCAAATGTGGATGATAACAAACTGGCAATAATTGGAACAGGTGTACAAGGGCTGTATCAAGCTATTGCAGCATGCACGGAGCGGCCGATTAAGGATATTTATTTGTACAATCGAACGACGGATAAATTACCAGCCTTTAGTGAAAAGCTCAAAGCATGGATCCCTGCAAACATCCATATCCATATGACTTCTACAATTGAAGAAGCAATTACATTTGCTCATATCATTATTTGCTCAACTACTTCGAATTCACCTGTTCTTCCTAATGACCCCGACTTATTAACAAACAAGCTTATTATCGGTATTGGTTCCTTTCAACCAACCATGCGAGAATTTCCAGAAGTATTGTATCAATTAGCGGACCGCCTTTATATTGATACGGAAGACGCTATTATCGAGTCGGGGGATGTACAATATCCACTAGAAAAAGGCTACCTACCAAAAGACTCCATCATATCCATGTCGAAGCTGGTTATGTCAAATGAAGAAGTGTCTCGTTCCCCTGATAAAAGCATCCTTTTTAAATCTACAGGTATGGCTTTATTTGACGTAGTTGTATCGCAATTGGTCTATCGGCAGGCTCTCAAGAAAGGAGTTGGTCAGCAGCTAACCTAGAGTAAAAAACTCTCTATAGGAGCATTCCTGTAATGAAGAAATTTGAGGGTTGAACAAAAAAGAGCCCCCTTGGTATAGTACAGGGTGTCAATGCGCATTGACCCCGAAATTAATAAATACCAAGGAGAGGACCCACTATGAATTATAATCAAAATCACAAACTATCGCAAATCACACCAG